>NZ_BAABMM010000025.1:0-11984 GCF_045865205.1 Candidatus Rickettsia kedanie
CTTCCATACTGTCTGGCAATTTTATATTGCTGCTATCAAGTAACTTAACGTTATTAAATTTCTGTAATATCCCGCAATCAAGCTTAAAACTATTTGCAAATAAACCGATACTTTCTTCATACATACTCCTAGTTTACCGCTTATAGCAAATTTGCTACAGTCTATAAAAAAACTTGATGGTTTACAAAGGTAACGCTTTTGTGAATGCCTATAACTCCTCTACTTCTGAAGTGCAAGAAATTTGGGATGCTAGAGTATCGAAGCATTGTTTAAGTAAGTTGGCTGCATTTATTGAAAAGAAGTTCAGCAAAGAGAGTGCTATAGGATATAAAGAATATGCTGCTCTTAGAGAATATAGCAGTTTGCCAAAACATAAAAAAGAGTCATTAAAAATCTTGTTATCAGATGATAATTATCTTATAAAACTAGATAATTATATTAAAGCTCATTTTTTTTTTTTTTGAAATAGGATGTATAGGTACTGCTTTTGAAACAATAGCTAAAGCAGGAATAATAGGTGAGATAACGCAGCATCTTCATTTTGAAGATAGCACACTAAAATAGCAGGTAGCAGTTTGGATAATGATATTGTTTAAAGGGATGTTATCTTTCATATTAAAAAATACTTTATTTTAGTTAGTAGTTTATGTTATTAATAATTGAGAATTATTACAGAGGTATATTATGTCTAAGAAAAAGCAGGACGATCAAATAATAAAAGAATTAGAAGAAAGATTAGCAAAACTTAAAGGCACTCCTCCAACACTTGAAGAATTAGAAGAAAGATTAGCAAAGCTCCAAGATAGACCTTATATCCCCAAAAAATCTGGTTATGACTCTGGTTATGAATCCGATGATGAGGTAGATAAGCTAGTTGAGAAGATACAATCCGAGGTTAAAATAGAACAAAAAAGTAAAGCTCTCAATGCTCAAAAAGACCAAGAAATACGTGATAGGCTAGATAAATTAAGAGAAGATACTACTGTAACACGAAACAAGACATCTACAAATCTTTCTTTTAATGATACTAAATCAATAATTACCGATACTATAGATGCTCATACAGATATAGCTAGTTCATATGCTACGCGATCTACTGATTTAGAGGCAAAAAAAGCATTATTTAATTTAGCTAATAATCTCACTGAAGCTAGAGATATTATTAGGGATACACCTCCTATATCTAAAGAATATGAGCCTAAAATATTAGATGTTATTGCTAGAGAACTCGGTAAAATTTATGAAGGAATAACGAAAATAGCTTTGCCTGCAGTTAATATTATAAAAGAAATAGGCAGTAGTCTTGTTAATTCGATTAAATCACTTTCTCAAAAATCTTCCAAACAACAAATAAAAGAATCTAAAATAACATTAAAGAAGTTATATAAAACATATGTTGATTTGAAAGGAGTAAAGCCAAAGATAAAAGAAGAGTTTCTTAAAAAACATTATGAGCAAATTGATCAGCTACAAACTCCTCAGGAAATATTTGTAGAAACTGCCAAAATTACTAAATCCATAAGGATAACCGGAAGACAAAAGATAAATAATCTTAAACAACAACGAATTATTAATAGAATGAAGAAGCAAAGTCCTACTGCTTGCCTGCATAATAATTCATTTACACCGTCTAATACTCCTACTAATAAAGGAAAATCTTTGAAGAGTCACCAAAGGTAAATTCTGTGTCATTCCTGCATAAGCGGGGCGTTGCTGCATGGATACCGAGTAGTCATTGAGATCAGGTGTTGTTGCGTACCAGTAAAACCTACTGCGTCACCCCGCAGCTTGACCACGTGTGGTCATAAAAACAATAAAAAATACTAATAATTTTAGCATTTTTAACTGGATACCGTGGTCAAGACACGGTATGACAGAGGTGAAACTGAGCCATGCAACAAATCCTACAGTCGCTTATAGCATTTAAAAACTATTCCACTCCTTTCATTCCGCTTGTCTTAGCTTTATCAAACGAAGTATCTTTAATTGTTGCTTCGGTAAAATCAGCATTTGTTAGGTCAGAGTTATTAAAGCCCGTCTGATCAATTTTAGCTGATTTAAATATGCTATTTGTTAATATTGAGTTTGAGAAATCTGTTTTAGTAAGTATTGCTGTAGAAAAATTAGCTTCTTTTAAAATAGAATTGTTTATTACCGTATTTGTTAAATTAGCATTTTTAAAGATACTATTTGAAAAATCTGTTCCATGAAATACTAAACTACTTAAGTCAAGATTTGTTAAATTTATATTTGTTAAGTTAGTTATTTTTTGCAAATCTTTTACCGAACTTATTACTATATTATTTGGTGGAATTTTGCTCGAATTATCGCTATTTAAAATAATATTATTAGAAACATTAGTATTAATAAAACTAGAATATGCTTGGTAGTTAATATTATTTATTTGTGAATTAGAAAGGACGGAGTTAATAACCGTAGTATTTGTTAGACTAGAATTTATTAGAGCTACTTGGTTTAAATTACCTAAAGTAATTTTAACATCTGAAAAATTTACGTTTTGTATTAAAGATTTAGAAAAATTTACATTATTAAATTGTCCGTGAGTGATATTTGAGTTTATTATTTCACTGCTGTTTAAGTCAGTATTAATCACTATAAATTGTTTAAAATCATTATTGCTAAAAATATTATTAGTATAGCTTATATTATCTAAAGTAATATTTGATCCTTTAGTTTTATTAATCCTTACAAAATTAGCATTACTATTTTTTATTGATAAATGATTAAATTTGTTATCGTTGAGACTCATATTATTTAATATAGCATTATCGATTTTAAAATGATTTAAAACTGAACTACTAATTGTACTATTTTGTAAATCACATTTAGTAAGGTTAATATTCCATAATGTTGAATCTTGAAAGGAAGCATATGAAAAGAAAGAGTTGTTACTTTGTACGTTATTAAAGTTTACTTCATTAAAAATACTTTGTGTAAAGTTAGAATCCTTAATTATTACTGCTGTTAATTTAGTGTGACTTAGGTCGCTAGATTCAAAATAATTATTAGTAAAATTGGTATTATTTATTACACTTTTTTCTAAATCCGTACCGTAAAATATTGAATTTGTTATATTAGTATTTTTAAAGCTATTATTCTTTAGGTTAGTTTTTTGAAAATTAACACCGTCGATAGTGTTATTGCGCCATAATACATGACTAAATTTAGAATTTTCAAAGTTGACATTTATTATAGTAGTTTTATTAAAAGCAGTATTGCTAAAATTTGATTGAACAAAATTTGTATTTTGTAATGTTATATTGTTAAAAATTGAACCTTGAAAGTCAGAATTATATCCGGAAATATTTTTTATTACCGAATCTGCAAAATTACTTTCTTGAATTATAGAATTTGTAAGTATAGCTTTTTCTAAATTACTACCTGCAAAATCAGCACGTAATATTTCACAGGAAGTTAAATCTATTCCTGATAAATCTTCATTTATTAGCTTTACTCCTATTAATTTAACTCCTTTTAAATTTGAACCGAACTTCTCTTTAAGGTTCACTTTAAGGTTTTTAGAATTTTGCGATATTATATAATTCCGAATTACCGTGCTTTGGCTATCCGTAAGTAAGCCATTCGCATCACGAGTAGATTCGGAGCAGCTGCTTAATAACAAATAAATAGTAATTATTGATATTACTTTAAGCATTTGCCTCCTCATATTTTTCTTCATTTATTCTATTTGTAGGAGGTATATGTAAGCTTAATAATTTTAATTTACGATGCAAAGCCGATCTTTCCATACCGACAAATGAGGATGTTTTTGAAATATTATTATTAAAACGACTCATTTGTGCCGATAGATATTGACGTTCAAAAATTTCTCTAGCTTCTCTAAGCGGCATAGATAACATATCAAAACTATCTTCACGTTTTGTGAGATTAGCACTATTTGCTAATATTTCGGAAGGTATCATATAAGGTTTGATAATTTCATTATTACCTATAGTTAATGGATTCATAATTAAAGTCCATTCAACTACATTACGTAATTGTCTGATATTACCCGGCCATTCATAGGATTGAAGAGCAGCGATAGTTTCATCAGCAAAGTTACGTTCTTTTAAACCTGAAAATTTTGAAAGCTGTTTAACAAAATATTTAACGAGTAGCGGTATATCTTCTTTTCTCTCATATAATGAGGGTACTTTTAGAGAGGATACATTAAGGCGATAATATAGATCTTCTAGGAATTTGCCGTTATTAACTTCATCTTGAATATTTTTAGAAGTACCGGTGATAATTTTTATATCAACTTTAATATTTTTTCCACAAGGCTTTGTAATAGTTTGATCTTTAAGGAATTTTAATAATTTTACCTGGATAGGAATAGGAATATTACTGACCTCATCTATATATAAAGTACCGTTATTGGCAAATTCTAAGATAGTAGGGCGTTTATTATTATTTTCCTGCTTTTCCAATTCGCCGAATAATTCTTGATTAATTTTTTCTATAGTCATACAGGTAGGGCTGAAAATAATGAACGGATTATTAACCCTTTTAGATTGTTTATGAATTAACCTTGCTGCAAGTTCTTTACCGCTACCGACTTTACCGTGAATCATTATACGACTGCTAGAGCTAGCTGCCTTTTCTATTTCCATTTTATATTTTAAAGTTACCGAACATCCGCCTACTAATTCAGTTTTATCTATAACTTTTGATTTTAAATCTATATTTTCACGTTTTAACTTTGTTACTTCGCAAGCTCTTTTAAGTAGAATAACTAATTTATCATTATTAAAAGGTTTTTCTATATAATCGTAAGCACCCATTTTTATAGCATTTACTGCTGTTTCTATAGTACCGTGACCGCTAATAATTATTACCGGCATTAAAGGATAGCGTTTTTTAATTATCTCTAAAATCCCAAGACCATCAATTTCGCTTCCTTGAAGCCAAATATCAAGTATAACTACAGAGACCGGTTTTTCGGAAAGTATTTTAAGAGCTTGAGTACTATTAGCGGCAACCTTAGGATTAAAACCTTCATCTTTCAAATTTGCAGCAATGAGATTTCGTATACTCTCTTCATCGTCTACTATTAAAACATCTAGTTGTGACATTACAATTTACCTTAATAAATATTAATCAAAGCCTAAATATATACGTTAATGCTGAATGTAAAAGAAAGCAACATTTTTTTATAACATTTTTGTCACAATAGCTATTTATAATGTAAAGGTTGGCTAAGATTACATAATATTAAAATTATTTAAGGAATTTTAATTAATTTTATTTGCAGTTTGTAGTGTTATAAATGATTATATATAATGAGGGTACTGTGTGCTATTGTCATTACCCGCGTAGGCGGAAATCTAGTGCTTTGCTGTGTCACCTCGTGGCTTGACCACGTGGTCCAGTTGCTACTAATAAAATTATTAGTATTATTAAGTTATTTTTATGGATACCGTGGTCAAGCCACGGTATAACATGGGACTTATACCACAAAGCCTCTAACAAGCAGTAAAACCAAATTTTAAAAATTATGCTTAACATCTGTTTAATTATTATTTCATTATTTATTTGCTTAATAACCTACCTATTTATCAAAAAAACAGATATTTTTACAAATTTATTGATTTTAAATAGCTGCACGACTTTAGTGAGTTTATTTATTTGCTGTTTAGGTTTATACTTAGGCAATAGTTCATATTTGGATATAGCAATTATTTACTTTCTTTTAAGCTTCATAGCAACAAACGGATATTTAAAATATTTTATACATGAGTCAAATGAAAACAAAACAGATTGATACTATAATCTTAGGATGCGGTTTGAGTGGCATGCTAACTGCACTTTCTTTTGCACAAAAGGATATAAACACTACTATATTCGAGAGTAAATCGGTAAAAAGCCCGGAGTTTTTCAAAGATATAAGAATTACTGCTTTAACGCCGCATTCCAAAAATTTCTTATGCTCTATTGATATATGGGAAGAGCTTGAAAAATTTGTGGCAAAAATGCAAGAAATATATGTAGTAGATAATAAGGCTTCAGAGATATTAGATTTATGCAATGACGATGACGCTGTACTTGGATATGTGATTAAGAATAGTGATTTTAAAAAAATACTATTGTCAAAAATAACTAATAATCCGTGGATAACATTAATTGATAATAATCAATATCAAGAGGTTATAAGCCATAATGACTACTCGATTATAAAATTTGATGATAAACAAATTAAGTGTAGTTTATTAATTATATGTGATGGAGCAAATTCAAAAGTGAAGTCTCATTATTTTGCTAATGAAATTGAAAAACCTTATCAAACTGCTCTTACATTTAATATTAAGCATGAAAATCCGCATGAAAATTGTGCTATGGAGCATTTCCTGCCGCTTGGTCCTTTTGCTTTGCTGCCTTTAAAAAATCAATATGCTTCATCCGTAATATGGTCAACTTCTTCTGATCAGGCTGCTTTAATTGTTAATTTACCTGTAGAAGAAGTTAGATTTTTAACTCAAAGAAATGCCGGTAATTCTTTAGGTAAAATTACTATTGATAGTGAGATTAGTAGTTTTCCGCTAAAAGCGCGTATAGCAAATAGATATTTTCATAATAAGATAGTGCTTATTGCCGACACTGCTCACACAGTACATCCTTTAGCAGGACAGGGGCTTAACCAGGGCATAAAGGATATAGAGACTTTGAGTATGATTGTTAGTAATAATGGTACATTACAAGAATACCAAAAGCTAAGGCAAGAGGATAATTTTATTATGTATAAGCTGACTGATGAGTTAAATAATATTTTTTCAAATTATTCCAAAAATGTAAGATGTTTAAGACAAATAGGATTTAAGGCGATAAATAATTTTAAGCCTATAAAAACCTTGATGACTAGCTATGCGATGGGGAAGAGGTGAGTGTTCCTATGTCATTCCCATGTAGGCGTGGATCCAGAAAAATAACTTAAATATTGATATAGAATTACATAATTTGGTGAAATAAACCAAAAAACAAGTTTTTTGTAGGTTTTACTGGATTCCCGCCTACGCGGGAATGACATAAAACGAGCCACGCAACAAGACCGGTCAAGCCACGGGATGATACAAGCCACGGGGGATGACAGAGGTAAAATTGATCCACGCGGGCAACGCCTTACGAGCAGCCGTAGGCTGCGTGGCAATCTCGTTAAATATCCTGAGATTGCTTCGTCAATTATTGCATAATTTCCTTGCAATGACAAAAAAGCTGAGCTATGCAATAATACCTAAAAAAGTTAGAGAGCATTCATGAGTAAAGAAAATTTAAGCAGTAAATCATCTATTAATGTTCCTGAAGAGGGAGTAAAAAATGCAGCATAGATAATCAATAAATACCTCTGAAAGAGTAGAGACTTTAGAAGCAGCACAAACAAAAGCTTCTGATCCTCCAAAGGAACGGTAATCGTAAAATAAGCCGGCAGGAAAAAGAACGCTGAAAGAGAATACGGTACTTTACGGTGCTAGAGTCGCTCGTGCCGGAATCGCTGCAAGTGGAGTAGCAATCGAAGTGGTAAAGGAGGGTAGTCAAGTTATCGCTAGTCCTGCTCATATAGTAGAAGGCGTAATTAACGTTGGAGCAAAAGTAGCAAAAGCTTATGATCCGGTTGATAAACTTCAGCAAGGTGCAAAAATTAAAGAAAAAGGGACCCCAAGTCTTGGTATTGCCGATAAGGTGCTTGATAAAATAAAAACTTTATCGGGTGCTGAAAGGGCAGCAAATGTATTAGAGACAACAGTATAAAACATTGGGTAGTAAGGCAGTAAAACGTACGGCAAAAATTGCTGGTGTCATGGTGTAGTTAGCCCTTAACCCGACGCCGGTTGGACTTGTGCTTGCTGCACTTTCTTTATCAGCCGTTGCTTATAATGTCGGAAAAGAAACTTTAGAAGTAAGAGAAGATAAGCATTTAGATAGAGAAAAAAACTTTAGAAAATATTAAAGCTAATTATGTAAAGCAAGCAGAGTTAGTAGTTGCTACTCAAATAGATAAAGGAACAGATAGTCCTGCACTTAAAAATTTCTTGGATACTATATTACCTAAAATTTATCAAGAAACTCTTGAACCTAAAAAGTTAAATACTACAAGAACTAAAGAAATTTTAAAAGCAGTTCGGGATAATGTTTTAGAAGTAGCAGCGTTAGTGGCACAAGCAAGTGCAGCAGGCGGGATTATGATCAGTTTAGCAGCCGGTCTTATTGGAAGGAGGAAGTAATGTTATAGGTGAAGCAGATACAAAATTAGTACGTTAAGTAGTTTAAAAACATCAATAGGAAATTATGAAGATAAGAAAGACTTGCTTGAAAAATAAAGGCAAGCAAAAATAGATACCAAAGCCTTAGAAGAATTTTTAGCTACAACCCCTAAAATTGATCAATTAAGTGAGGGGCAGCTAAGAGAACATTTTAATGTCACTAGAGCAAAGGTTGCAGAGAGAGCTAAATTTGCTCCTCCTGCTGAAAAAACTAATTTTGAAAAAGTTAAATCAGCAGTAAAAGCAGGAGCGGGTTATTTGGTTGAATCGCAATTTGGTGATTTAAAAGAAATATACGGTAAACAGGAAGAGCAGAAATCTAGTACCGTTCTTATTACTCCTAATATTCAAAAGCAGGAAACTCCTGAAATTGCTAAAGCAGAAGAAAAAGTCCATCATATGCAAGAAAGCTTAACGTACGGTAAGGTTACTGCTCGCAGTAATAATATATCGCCACTACCAACAGGAAGAAGTGCATCTAAGAAACAAGAATCTTCAAGAGGAGTTTAGTTGTTAGTTAAAAGTTTATAATAGTGTAATAGACTATATTTTGTCGCAGAGATGTTTAAGCTGTTCGGAAATACTAGGGGGAGCGGTGAATTTTGTAGCGATTGTTGGCAGAAGCTAGAGTTTATAGCAAGACCCTATTGCAGTATATGCGGACAAAGATTTAGTATAAAAATCTTAGATAACTGTATTTGTGGAAATTGTTATAGCAGTAAGCCTAATTATGACCTAGCTCGCAGCCTATTTAAGTTTAATGAGCATAGCAAAAAATAGTGCATTAGTTTAAATATCAGGATAAGACGATATTTGCTAAGCTTTTATATAATAGGATATAGCGAGATATAAAAGATATTGATTTAATCATACCTGTACCTATGAATAGATTTAAGAGGTTACTACGAATGTATAATCCTGCTCATATTTTAGCTATGGAAATTGCAAAAATTACCGATAAAATGTTAAAAGCCGATATTTTAACTAAATCAAGATGGACCAAGTCTCAGACTTTTTGTGCACGCAAATAACGTAAAAATAATATAAATGGTAGTATCAAATTTAACACAAAATATAATATTGTAAGTAAAAAAATCTTATTAGTTGATGATGTCATTACCACCGGTGTTACTATAAATGAATGTGCTAAAATTGTACGACAAGCGGGAGCAGGATCGGGATATGTGATGAGTGTTGCTATGACTTAGAACATCATTGCGAGCGGTCGAAGACCGTGCGGCAATCCAGGAAGATAATTAAAAAAATGCTATGCATTTTTAACTGGATTGCTTCGTCAAAATTTTCAATTTTTCCTTGCAATGACGATTAAGTAAAACCATCAAGAGTGAAGTAACTTATGCAAAATGAAATAAAAAAAATTTGTGTTATCGGTTCAGGGGTAATGGGTTCAGGGATTGCAGCGTTAATTGCTAATTCCTCTCATAAAGTCATATTACTTGATATTATCGCTAAAGATTCCGATGATCCTAATAAAATAGTAAAAAATGCTATAGAGAATTTGCATAAACAAAAACCTCCACCTTTATCTTGTTCCGATAAAGCAAATTTCATTACCATCGGTAATTTAGAACATGATTTAGATTTAATTAAAGAATGTGATTTAGTTATTGAAGTTATTGTTGAGAAGTTAGAAATCAAGCACCAATTATATAACAAAATTATTCCTTATCTTAAAGAAGATGCAATTATTGCTTCTAATACTTCTACATTACCTCTTAAAAGACTCAAAGAGAATTTACCGGATAATATCAAATCGAGATTCGTTATTACGCATTTCTTCAACCCGCCAAGATATATGGAACTGCTTGAGTTAATTATAGACCATACGGTAAAGGTTGAAGCCATAGAAAGAGTATCAGAGTTCTTAACGAAAACGCTTGGTAAAACTATAGTAAAATGTAATGATACGCCTGGCTTTATTGCTAATAGAGTAGGGTGTTTTTTACTTGAGTTAGTAGCCCGCAAAGCGATAAGTCAAAAGCTTGATTTTGTAGCTTTGGATAAAATATTTACTACATGTTTGGGGCTGCCAAGTACCAGAATTTTTGGTTTATATGATCTAATAGGACATGACGTAATGAAGTTAATATCAAGCTCATTACTTGCCGCCCTTCCTGCAAATGATGTTTATCATAAAATATATGTAAATACTCCCGTTCTTGATAAGATGATTGAGAAGAAGTTAATTGGGTGTAAAGGCGGCGGTGGGTTTTATCGTTTATCGGTATCAAATGGCAAAAAGATTCAAGAAGTTATCAATATAAACGACTTATCATATAGTCCTGTTCAAAAAGTAGATATTTCATTTAAGAATCTTGATGAGTTACTAGCTAGCGATTCGGTTTACGGTAAATTTTTTACTGAAATTATCACAGAATTTTATGTTTATTTAGCAAGCTTAGTACCATCTGTAACCGATAATATCTATGATATCGATGCTGCTATGAAGCTTGGTTACAGCTGGAAAAATACGGTCCATTTGAATTATTGACCATAGCAGCTAAAGACGGCTGGAATTCGGTAATTAAAAATACCAATTTAATATATATTGCATATCGCAATATTTAGGTAATAAAGAATATCAAAAAATCGATAAACAAAAATTTAATTCTCACAAAGATATTTTAAAGGAAAGTCAGATAGTATTAGAAAACGATTCTGCAAAGCTAATAAATTATCGTAAGAATTTAGTGTTTGTTGTTACTACGAAAATGAATTGTTTAAATCATCCAAAATATAACGATCTACAAAATAAGGTACTGAGCAAGTTTCAAACCATTCATTATAGATAAGCATAATGAAATGAGTGAAGAAGAGCTATTTGCCTATGAACGGGACATATTTTTAGAACTTGCAAAAGATCCAAACATTATAGAGAAGTTGAAAGTTGTGGTGGGGTGAGGTTCGTACATAGCTTCGCTATAAATAGCAGGAGTTGCGAATGTGCCTTTATTAACCGCTTTGATTTTATACTGATACGTCATTTTTTGATCAGAAATAGTACCGAAAATTATCACTCTATCATCACGATTATATATATATCGGTTTCCATATCATTGTTACAGGATTACGTTCTAGTATATTTACGTTATGATTATCCGGTAAAAGCTCAAAGCCTGCTGGTAATAAGTCAAGTATTACCATATTGCTCAAGGTTTTATTACTACCTGAACGCATGGTGATTTCCACCGTAATATTATCACCTAATTTTACTTTGCTGATTTCTTTATTATTTTCATTGAGATATTTTTTTGTTATCTCGATGCCTTTAACTATCTCTTTATTTTCTATTAATTGCTTATCATAGCATGAAGTTACAAGCTGATAGAAGAAGCTGTTACTTGAGGATGTTAAGTCTATATCCTTATTTTCTACCGACAGCTCAGCAATCATCACTTTATCGCCTTGTAAAGTAACTTCTTTATCTGTAGAGGTTACTTTAATACTCACATCATCTACATTGCTGATTTTATCAGCATAGGCAAGACTTGCCATAATTGCATAGCTTGCCGATAGGCTATTATAGTTATCTTTAGCAAAAAGAGCAATATCCTGTACAATGTTATAGATAAGCTTTATGAATATTTTAAGAGACGTCATTTTAAATACGACATAATAATATGGGCGGTAAGGTGGTACTGTAAGTACGGTATTAGCTACCGAGATTTAGAATAGATGTTACTAGAA
>NZ_BAABMM010000026.1:0-4382 GCF_045865205.1 Candidatus Rickettsia kedanie
TTACAGTGCTAATACTTATACTCTTCACTTCCCTTTTTAAATATCATTTTTTCTAGCTAACAGAGTTGCAATTAGCAAATTCCTTGCAAATTGCTTACTTACTTTCCTTAACTTGACGCGTATGATTCAAAACATTGTGTGTTGCCTGATGTTCGCTTGCGCTTATTTGCTTGCCAACTTTATTAAATTTTGTCTCATCTTCTATTGACATAAATCCCTATATTTAATGGCTGTTATTTTATGAAACCATTATTTATCAAGTCAAACAAGTTAATAAAAATTAAGTTAAGTTAAAATATTAGTTATAAATATTAAACTGTTACTTGAAGATACTCTATATTGTTAATAATTTATTTACCATATAAGAAACTGCTTTTATTAATTTTAAACTTATTTCAAAAAGAGGATGTCATACCGCTTTTAAAAGATATATATATGATATTTTTTAGAGATAGAAGTTTTCTATACTACTCAACCATAAGTCTTAAGCAATAACATTATTGATACTAGAGCCTGAATAGGTATTGAATTTTAGAAGTGAAATATTAACTAGCTGGTTTAAAATATTTCCTTTTTTTGCTAGTGATTATTTTTACATCACAATTATTGTGATTGCTTACTGGTTAAATCCAAGAAATAGCTTATTTTTGGATTTAGGTTGGCTTATATCATTTGCAACATTATTGAATATTTTTATTAAAAATTCTTTTTCTATTCCTTGTCCCCCTAGTACATTACATATGTTATCTATTAATGATGGATCATTTGGTTTCCCTAGTGGAGATATACAGGTGGCTACTGTTTTCTTTATAATAATATTTTTATCATTTAATTCAAAAAATGTTACAAATAATATCTATTGCAATGATTATTAATATTATGCTTTCACGCCTATATCTTGGAGTACATAGTGTATATGATGTTATAGGCGGTATGATTTTTGGAGTGTTAATTATTTTATAGAAGTAATTTTATGCAGGCACAAATTAGGTAGATAGGAAAATAGTACTAAATCTTACTATTGATACATTGGTTTTTGTGATAGGTATATGTTACTTGTTATGGTAAGACAATCCTTTCCCCTTACTGCTTTTATTATCAATAGGCACTTTATTGGGTGATGGTATCGTATATATTTGCTTTAAATATAATGCTGATTTGATCTTAAATAATGTGCAAAAAACTATATATATAATTATTAGTTTTACTCTGTTATTCTTTTTTATAAAACTTTTCCTATAATAAAAAATGCAACAATATTATTTAATTTTACTTTACACTTTTGATTAAATTTGCCTTATTGCCTGTTTTGATTTATATTTTACTTCCTATAATACAAAGAAAACTAAAAAGTAGATTAAATTAAATTTCTTTCACAAAATCCGATGTACAGATTTACAACTATTCGCATGATAATCTAATATATCAAGTATTGACAAAGTACTTACATTATTTATAATCAATTAAACATTAAAAATGGTTGTGTTATGGGTATCAAGCTAAATCCTTACGAACACGATATTGAAGATAATTTTGAAAAGCAGCAAACAGTTGATGATCCTGCTCTCATTGCATTATTCCAAAAGTCTACAAAAGCACATCTTAATAAAAAGAGATCTGTTACTATCAGGGTTGCAGAACATGACATAGAAGCAATAAAAATTAAAGCTTCTAAGCATGGCTTACCTTATCAAACCTATCTTAATATGCTAATTCATTTAGATGCTACTAAACTTTAAATACTAATGATCAAATTTAGATATAATCATGACAAGAACTCTAAGTTATTACATGAGCGTGGTGTAAGTTTTGAAGAGATAGTGCAATCAATTGAAGACGGTAATTTACTAGATATCAAATTACATCATAATCACAGGAAGCATGCAGGTCAAAAAATTTTATATGTTAGAATGATTGATCTAAGTATATGCTGTGCCGTTTGTAGAAGAAGATGAAGATACTATTTTCCTTAAGATTTTATTACTTAGTAGAAAAGCAAAAAAGGAATTGTTCAAAGATAAGAAATAATATATGAGTTTTATAGAAGCATTTATAAATAAAGGATATTTCCATCAATGTACCGATTTGGATCGGTTAACTACTATAACGAAAGAAACAAAAATAGCGGCTTATATAGGCTTTGACTGTACTGCTACATCGCTACATATCGGTAGTTTAATGCAGATAATGATATTACGGTTACTTCAGCAGCATGGGCATAAGCCTATTGTAATTATCGGCGGCGGTACGAGTAAAATCGGTGATCCTACTTGGAAAGACGAAGCTCGCAAAATTTTAAGCAAAGAAGATATAGCTAAAAATGCTAAAGGGATTAAAAAATCACTATCAAAATTTATCAAATTCGGTGATGGTAAAAGTGATGCTATTATGTTCGATAATGTAGAGTGGCTTGATTCTCTTAATTATCTAGAGTTTTTAAGAGATTTTGGCGTTCATTTTTCGATCAACCGTATGCTTACTATGGATTCGGTAAAACTAAGGCTTGAGCGTGAGCAGCATTTAAGCTTCTTAGAATTTAACTATATGTTGCTGCAAGCCTATGATTTTTACTATTTAAGCAAGCATTACAATTGCAGTTTGCAGATTGGCGGTAGTGACCAATGGGGCAATATCGTAATGGGAGCGGATTTAATTCGTAAAATAAGTAGCCAAGAAGTATTCGGTATGACGACGCCACTACTTACGACTAGCTCAGGTGCTAAGATGGGTAAGACTGCGACAGGGGCAGTATGGCTTAATGAAGATTTGTTAAGTCCGTATGATTATTACCAATATTGGCGTAACTGTGAAGATGCCGACGTAATTAAATTTGCTAAATTATATAGTGAGTTAACTTCTGAAGAGCTTAATAAATTTGAGAGCTTAGCGGCTGAAGATATTAATGCAGCTAAAAAGCAACTAGCGTATGAGCTAACTAAGCTTTGTCACTCGGAGCAGGCAGCAAAATTAGCTCTAGAAACTGCAGTAAAGATATTTGAACAAGGAGAAATCGATGCTAATTTACCTACCGTTGTTTTAGAGCAAGAACTATTACAAGCCGGTATTAGTGCATATGAGTTATTTCACGAGGTAGGTCTTGCTAGCTCTAAGTCAGAAGCACGCAAGCTTATAAGAGGGAAGGGTGCTAAGATAAATGATAGATTAGTCGAAGATGAGAATATTATAATTAATACTACTTTCCTACTTGATAAAAATGTTATAAAGCTCTCTGCTGGCAAGAAAAGACATATATTGGTTAGGGTTTAAATATTTTGCTAGATTGCCATGCTCCTTTCAATTGCAACATTGTTGTATGGCTCAAATATATTATGTCTAATTGAAACTGCAACTTTCAATTAGACAAGTTGTATATTTCCTATCTAATGAACCCCTATAACATAAGTTAAATTCAGATTTAAAAAGCCATGACTAAAATAAGGCTTGATGAATATTTGCTGCAAAAAGGTTTTGTAACAGATATTACTATAGCACGAAGCTTGATTATTCAAGGTAAAGTACATAATAAGTATGAGCAGTTAATTAAGCCTGGGATACAGGTTAATATAAATGATACCAACATTAAGGTAAAGCTACCGCAGCATAATTATGTTTCAAGAGGTGCATTAAAGTTAATTGCTGCTTTGGATTATTTTAAAATTGATCCTGAAAATTTAGTTTGTATTGATATAGGTAGTAGCACAGGCGGTTTTACCGAAGTATTACTTGAGCGTAAAGCAAAATTAATTTTTGCCGTAGATGTAGGTTATGGCGAACTTCATCCTAAATTACGCGACAATCCACAAATTAAAGTGCTTGAGAAGACTAATGCACGATATTTAACCGATAAACAAATAACGATAAAGCCTGATTTAATTGTTTGTGATGCCAGTTTTATTAGTTTAACTACTATATTGCCGACTTCACTAAATTTAGCTAAAGAAGATTGCATGCTTATTGCTTTAATAAAACCACAATTTGAGGTTAAAAAGCATGAAGTAGAGCAGGGAGGAATTATTAAAAATCCTCTCTTACATCAAAAAGTATGCGATAAAATTAAAGATTGGCTTGAACAAGAGCATAATTTTAAAATATTTGATATTATAGAAAGTCCAATACTGGGATCTAAGGGGAATAAGGAGTTTTTAATAGCAGGACATTTTAAGCCTTGATAATTAAATAAGAATGATATAAAGTATAAAGTAACACTTTATGTTTATGAAATATGATCTTTTAGATAAAAAAAGGGCACTGTTGCAAATAAGCACCTTTAGCACTTAAGGAACTAAAAGACTTAGGAACAAAATACCCTAAATCTGCTATCAATAAATCATTAGGATTAATATCCTGTAAATAATCTTTATAACCTTGATCTGATCGTGCCC
>NZ_BAABMM010000027.1:0-53312 GCF_045865205.1 Candidatus Rickettsia kedanie
TACGCTCAAGGCATTCAAGGCGAAATGAGAATTATTACTGAAAATCTATTAGCATTTTAATACATAACATATACTACTTTGTAAACCTTCACAAAATAAACTCACAATAACTATTTGTAACAGTGCCTTTAATTGTAATTATGGAAGGCTATCCGCCTGCAATTATAAGACCTCAAGAACGATTGCCTTATATTACGTCTTTAGAAACTGCACAGTTTGGTGGTTCAAAAGAAAAATATGAAAAGATTATTTATAACGCAGCTAACCGTTCACTTAATATTTACTTAAAGGCAATAATAGGCAAAGAGCCGTCAGATATTGGAAAATCAGAAAGATTAATGAAAATCGGGGAAAACTAGCTAAAGCCGCTAACGAAAATGTTTCTACAATCCGCTTTTGGACTAAGATGGGGTTACTTGAAATTGCTGATATTACCGATTCAAATTATCAACTTTATTCTAAAGAAGCACTTGAAAGATGCAAAAAAATTCAGGTATTGAAAAAACAGAGAGCAACTATAAACGAGATTAAAGATAGCTTCTTAGTATAGTACTGGACATTTTTTAAAAAGCTCTCGATGTCATCCATGTGAAAGCAGGGATCTAGGCTAAAAAATATTTAAAATTAAAGATTTTTTATTGGATAATTTTTTAAATAATGCTTTAAAAAGCTGTATTTAATTGGATTCCCGCTTCCGCGGGAATGACATAAAGTAAAAATTGTACGGTACAATAGCCTCTTAGACATAAAAATATCAAGTTAAATATTGCTTATATATTCTAATTAGTGTATTTTCGCTACGGATAAGCATTATAAAAATTATAGATTGGTGGGTTTATCCCACCTTTTTTGTTATAAACATCCAATATGCAAACTATTGAACAACAAATAACAAACGTAATAGAAGAATCCTTGACTGATATGGGATTTGAGTTAGTTCTTGTGAAGTTTAAAGGTGTTAACCATAAAGTAGTCGAGATATTGATTGATAGCTTAAACGGTGCAAAAATATCTGTGGAAGATTGTACTAAAGCAAGTAGGATGATCTCCGCTATTCTAGATGTTGAAGATTTAATAGAAGATGCATATTCTTTAGAGGTAGCATCAAGCGGTCTTGAACGTCCGTTAGTAAAATTTGAAAATTATAATAGATTTTTAGGAAGAGAAGTTAAAGTCAAACTTAAAGCATTATTGAACGGCAAAACTCGTTATCAGGGTAAAATAATTAAAGCCGAAAATAATAAAGTATATTTAAAATGTGAAGAACAAGAAGTACTAATTGATTATGATTTAATTAAAAATGCTAATCTAGTTTTAACTGAAGAAGTATTTAAAAAATTACTAGGTTCTGTGCAGGTTTCTAATTGATTGTCTATTTTGAGCTATTTTTAAAAAATAACCAAAATTAAATCTTTTTAGAAATTGTACGCAAGACCCTAAAGCAATAAGAGATAATGTATGTCTAATATAGGTAATGTAGAAATTTTACAAATTATAGATTCTGTAGCTCGTGAGAAAGGAATATCAAAAGAAATTTTGATTTCAACGGTTGAACAAGCGGTACAAGTAGCAGGACGAAAAAAATATGGTAATGAATATAATATTAAAGCTCAGATAAATAGGAAAACCGGTGAGATAAATCTTTTAAGAATCTTAAAAATAGTAGAAGATGTAGAAGATTACTTAACGCAAATCTCACTTGCAGAAGCTTTAAGAAAGAATCTGGAAGCTAAAATCGGTGATGAGATATATGAATATTTACCACCGATTGATCATGCTAGAGTATCGGCTCAAGTTGCAAAACAAGTTATAACTCAACGTGTTATAGAAGCTGAACGTGAAAAACAATATCATGACTTTAAAGATAGAAAAGGTGAAATTATAAACGGGATAGTTAAGAGAATAGAATACGGTGATATAATAGTTGACTTGAGTCATGCTGAAGCAATAATAAAAAAAGATCAATTAATGCAGGGTGAGAATTTTAAACCTAATGATCGTATAAAAGCATATGTACAGGATGTAAGGCAAGAAACAAAAGGACCGCAGATTTTCTTGTCTAGAGTAGATAACCAGATGCTAATTAAACTATTTAAGTTAGAAGTACCTGAAATTCTTGAAGATATTATTCAAATAAAATCAGTAGCACGTGATCCCGGTTCAAAAGCAAAAATAGCGGTATTTGCTTCGGATAGTAGTATAGATCCCGTAGGCTCATGCGTAGGTATTAGAGGTAATAGAGTAAAAGCAGTAACAAATGAGTTAAACGGAGAGAAAATTGATATAGTATTATGGAGTAATGATCTTGCACAGTTTATAGTTAACGCTCTTGCACCGCTTGCACCTGGAGAAATTACAAAAATTTTGATTGATGAGGATAGGCATAAGGTAGAAGTAGTAGTTTCACAAGAAAATCAAAGTATTGCAATAGGTAGAAGAGGGCAGAATGTTCGTTTAGCTTCTAAGCTTACAGGTTGGAATATCGATATAATGACTGAAGAGCAAGAATCAAAAAGAAGAAACGAAGAGTTCTTAACTTCTACGCAATTATTTATGGAAGCTTTAGATGTTGAAGAAGTTATAGGTCAGCTTTTATCGGTAACGGGATTTAATTCGGTAGAACAAATTGCCAGTATTGAGATTAGTACTTTAACAAGAATCGAAGGTTTTGAGGAAGAACTTGCAGTAGAGATCAAAAATCGAGCTATTAATTACGTCGACCTTAAGAATGAAAAGATTATCAAAAAGTTAGAGGATCTAGGAGTTGAGCAAGAATTAATAGATATATTAGCATTACCGCTTGAATTAATATTAAAATTTGCCGAATATGGTATAAAGACCATAGAAGATTTAGGAGAGATGAGTGTAAATGAATTTAAAAATTTAGTTCCAAATTCTAATATAACGGACGAAAATATTAAATTACTGATTCAAACTGCTAGACAGCACGGTGAATTAAAGGATAGTTAGAGGATGGGAATGTACGTCATTCCTGCGAAAGGGTGGTTGTATGAATCAAAAAACACGCTCGATGTCATTCCAGCGTAGGCGGGAATCCAGCATAAAGTGAGATGAATCGAGCTTTTAATTTCAAAAGCTTGCTATATTTATACTTTTTTTGGATTTCCGATTTCGCGGGAATGATAGCTATGTGGATAACATTTCTACGGGAATGATGTAATAAGTATAGATGGAAAAAACAGAAACACAAAGGTTTTAAATATGACGGATAACCAGGAAATCAAACCCAAAAAGTTGACACTTGGCAATTCAAAATTAGCGCTTAATAAGTCTTTTGACTCTCTTACAGGAGCTCAAAGCTTTGTTAATGCTAAATCTAAAACGCTAGTAGAAGTTAGAAAAAGCTCTACCGGTAGTACTACCCTTTCATTAAATAAAGAAAGAAATAGCTTAGATCAAACTGCTATTGATGCTAATAAGGAAGAATTTAACAGACGTTTATCTATTCTTAAAAAAGCTGCTGAGCAATCTAAATTAAATGACCCTTCACAAATAAGCACTTTAAGTAAACTTGCAAGTATTAACCAGTCTGCTAACTCAAAAATAGAACAGCTAGAAACTGATAAAGAAGTTGAACAAAAACAGCAAAATACCGAAGAAAATAAAGTAGGAGTTAGTGATAAAATCCTTCAAGATAATGAAGATATACCGTCACAAATATCTAAAAAGAAAGAAGAATCTTTTGTAAAGTCTCCTTTAGTAGGCATGCGAACACGTTATGGTATAGAATCAGAGAAAGAATTAGCTAAAACAGCAGATAGTAAAGTAGTTGCTCCAAAGATTAAGTTAGAAGAGCCAAAAAAATTCAAAAAAGCCGATCTTTTCAATATGCTTGGCGATGATGAAAGCGGTAGAGGTAGAACTAGAAGTCTTGCTTCTATAAAAAGAGCTAGAGAAAAAGAAAAGCGTAAATTAGTATCACAAGCACCTGAGAAAGTATATAGAGAAGTGACGATACCGGAAGTGATCGGAGTCGGCGATCTTGCAAATGCTATGTCTGAAAGAGTGGCAGATGTAATTAAGGCATTAATGCAGCTAGGTATTATTGCAAATGCCAGCCAAACAATAGATACCGATACAGCGGAACTAGTTGCAACAAATTTAGGGCATACGGTAAAAAGAGTTCAAGAATCAGATGTTGAAAATGTTTTAATTAGTGATGATAAGGTTGAAGATTTGAGAACGCGTGCTCCGGTTGTTACAGTAATGGGGCATGTAGATCACGGAAAAACATCATTACTTGACGCTCTTAAATCTACGGATATTGCTGCAAGTGAAACTGGAGGAATTACCCAGCATATCGGAGCTTATAGAGTAACTCTTGCAGACGGTAGAGCGATTACTTTTATTGATACTCCAGGTCACGAGGCTTTTTCAGAAATGCGGGTAAGAGGTGCTAAAGTAACGGATATAGTTATTATAGTGGTTGCAGCAGATGATGGAATCAAAACGCAAACGGTTGAGGCAATTAATCATGCAAAAGCAGCGGGCGTTCCTATAATTGTAGCTATTAATAAGATTGATAAGCCTGATATTGATATTGAGCGTATAAAGAATGAATTATATGTCCACGAAATTATAGGTGAAGAGGCAGGGGGTGACGTTATGGTTATTCCTATCTCGGCACTAAAGAAAATTAACTTAGATAAACTTGAAGAAGCGATTTTATTAGTTGCAGAAATGCAGGATTTAAAGGCAAGCCCTTTCGGTTCAGCTGCCGGTGTTGTAATTGAATCGAAAATCGAACAAGGAAGAGGAACGCTAACCACTATATTAGTTCAACGAGGTACTTTAAGAAACGGTGATATTATAATAGCAGGTAGCTCTTACGGTAAAGTTAAAAAGATGACTAATGATAAGGGACTAGAAATCGTAGAAGCAACACCATCTGTTCCCGTAGAAATTCAAGGTTTAAACGAAGTACCTTTTGCCGGCGATAAATTTAACGTAGTACAAAATGAGAAACAAGCAAAAGATATAGCCGAATATAGAATGCGTCTTGCTAAAGAAAAGAAAATATCTATTGCACCGCGTTCAAGTTTAGAAGATTTATTTTTAAAAGCTTCCGGTAATAGTAAAATTAAGGAATTACCTTTAATTATTAAAGGTGATGTTCAAGGGTCAGTTGAAGCTGTTTCAGGTAGCTTATTAAAATTACCGAGTGATGAAATAAAGCTTCGTATACTTCATAGCGGCGTAGGTCCGATCACGGAATCCGATGTATCTCTTGCACATGCTTCTTCAGCTATTATTGTTGGCTTTAACGTTAGAGCAGGGGCAAATGCTTTAACTGCCGCAGAAAAAGAAAAAGTCGATATTAGATATTATAGTATAATATATAATTTAATTGATGACGTAAAAGCCATTATGAGCGGTATGCTTGATCCGATTGTTAGAGAGCAATATATCGGAAGCGTAGAAATTAGACAAATATTTAATATTACCAAAGTCGGTAAAATTGCCGGTAGCTATGTAACTAAAGGGATTATTAAGCAAGGAGCGGGCGTACGCTTATTACGTGATAATGTAGTCATTCATGAAGGAAAACTCAAAACTTTAAAACGCTTTAAAGATGCAGTTAAAGAAGTTAGAGAAGGATATGAGTGTGGTATAGCATGTGAAAATTACGAAGATATTAGAGCAGGAGACACAGTTGAAGTTTTTGAGCTAGTTAAAGAACAGAGACAATTATAGTAGAATTTTTATTATATGTCATTCCCGCTTTTGCGGGGATGACATAAACGAGCCATGCAGGCAACGCCACGTTTCCGTGGGAATAATATTTAGTAGAATATCCCTCTGTGATAAATTAATCAATTTTAAGTAAAATATAATAAAAAGTTAATAATTATTAGCCTTTATCTTGACCTCCTCATAATTTCTATTACAATGCAACGCTGATTATTATAATAAGAAATGAGGAAGTATTATGGCAATAACATCAATGTTTAATAAGTTACAAAATTTAATCCCATATAATACTTATCCAAAGCCAGCCTCCTATCTTGCTAACGATGAATTTGAGTTTATAACTTCTCCAAAGCAAACTACTAATCAAGAAGAAAATACTGATTTTTTAGCAGCGTTAGATAATTAAATTAAGCAGTATGATGAAAAAAGTGCAAGATGTAATAAAAAAATAGTAGAAGCTCAAGCTAAATATCCTTTTTTAAATTCTAAAATAATCTTCCAAGAAGCAGTAAAGGTCAGGCAGATGCTCTAGGCATCTCTCAAATCAAATATACTGACGCTGAAGAAACATTTGATCTCTTAGATCAACTTGAAACTCTTTCTGATAATGAGTTAGTAGAAGAGATTTTAAATATGCCTGAAAATGAATTAGATGAAGTTGTTGAAAAGATGACATATGTAAAATTGGCAGCATTAATTAATAATATTTCCAATGAGCAAGCACAAAAATTAGTTAATTATATTTTGCCTTGGCATCTTGAAAAAGTAATAGATTTAATCACACAAGATAAGTTGGATAAATTATTGAATGAAAACCCTAATAATCTTTCTTTAGAAGAACTTGCCGAGCAGGAACTAAAAAAATTATCAAATGAGGATATTTCTGATGAATGGTTTGAAAATATAATTATTTTAGCAGGAGAAGAAAAATTTGCAGCAAAGCTTGATATTATTCCAAATGAAAATTTAGTAAGCATCATCAGTAATATTTCAAATGATAAGCTAGCAACAATAATTTCTCACGCCTCAGATGAAAGTATAGTAAGAATCATTAATATTAACTTACCAAAGATATTGCCTTGGCTTCCTTTTGAAAAAATTAAACGCATAACAACCTTAATGGACGATGAAGAGGTTGTAGAGCAGCTTGAAAGACAAGGAGCAGAACAGTATAAAAGCTTCTAATGAAGTATATCATGAAAATTTTGTAAATAATAGTTCTAGTGTTGGATTGTTAGGTAATAGTGAAAAAACCGGATATAATTCTGATGATTCTGGCATTGAAAGTGATTTTGACCCTAACGATAATTGGATAGAATACTTCTAATAAATAGGCACAATTACAGAGGATAAGATTCTTTTAAAGCTTATCCTTTTTAGCTATTTTAGCATCAGGTGGGCGTATATAAAGTGGTTCAATAAAGCTATTTAACTTCATACCGCTCGATAATCTACTAGCAATATATCTACAAATAATCCATGCTTTAATTCGTGCAAAACGTGGTAAGGTTATTATATTTGGTAAATGCATAATTTGGTGATATATAAATTCAAGTCCGCTACCGCAGCACACTATATTACCTTTCTCATTTGCAAGCAGCTTTATAGCATACTCGAAATCTATCAATAACGGCTCTTCTATTTCTCCTGATTTATGAAAAACCTGCATATAGAGCTGTGAGCGATAAGCGTTTAAAAAGACATATATTTTATCATAGTCTTTAACTTGAGTTATTGCTCTAAAGTAAGCATATTCAAAATTGCTAACCACTACTGCTTTAATATTTTTCTTGGCGAATAATATACCTTTAGCACAAGCAAGCCCTATTCTAATACCGGTAAAGCTACCTGGTCCGTTAGTTACCGATAAATAATCTAGATCATCATATGAACATTTAGCTGATTTCATCACATCTTCTATCATCGGCATGAGATTCTCTGCTTGCATAGCAGGGCGTAATTCTTCTATATATGCCAAAATATTCTTATTTTCGGATATTGCTACCGATGCAATATTATTGGCTGTGTCAAATGCTAGTATTTTCATAGATTATTATATTATTTGTAGCTACAAGGTGTCATTCCCGTGAGGTATTGTTGCGTGGATACTACCACGTTATTGCGAGCAGCCCGTAGGCTGTGTGTGGCAATCTAGAAAAAATAATAAAAATGCTATTTTATAGCATTTTTAACTGGATTGCTTCGTCAATTACTTCATAATTTCCTCTCGCAATAAAAACCAGTCCATACAACAAGACCGCTTTTAGCTAGCTATAGCACCCATTAAGTATATACTCCATAAAAGCTTGGCGTGCTTCAGGCTGTCTATTATTATGAAATAAATATCTATTAAAAAAATAGTTTGTTAGAGTTAAAGCTTGTCTTTTTTCTTCTAATGTAATCTCACTATCATCTGAAAGTAAAAATTTTGGTAAAATCAATAATTTATCTTTGTAAGGCTTCCCTACTTCATATGATAATGCTCTAGCTGATTTAGGTGATACATAGGTTAAATCAGTTGTAACATGAGTCACGCCACACTTGGTAAGATCAAGCTTATAACCCGTCTTGGCAAGTAAAGCCAGCTCAAAATTAATATAATCACGAAAACAAAAATTTTTTGATAAATTATCTAAATAGTTAAGTAGAAATGAAAAAAAATTAGAATGTCCTTCTCTTTCATGAAATAACTCTTTGATTAAAGATATAACGGAATTAAAGGCATATAATTTAGCTTTATTTATGATCAAATAACCAGTGTAAGATTTGATGAGTTCACATTTAGCCATGCCGATATGTTCGTGTAGTCTTGCCTGCCAAAGGAAATCTACAATATTCCCTTCCTGATATATAAATTTGCTTTTTTTAGAAGATTCTTTTACAACTCCCGAATATAAACCATGATTTTTAGTACAAACCGTAATAATCAATGTATTTTCTTTCAAAGGTTTTTTAGCAATTATTACTCCTACATCTTTGATATTCATAGTTTTTCCTTGGTATCATACCGCGGCTTGACCGCGGTATCCAGTCTTTTTTAATGTTTTTTGGATACCGTGGTCAAGCCACGGTATGACATAGAGTGTTTTTCCACTCCACCCAATAACCCTCTAGCTTCCTTAGAATCCCCTGTATATAATATATTCTTGTATCCTAGTTTGATTGCAGTAAATAACGCGGCGTGATCCTCTCCTACATTTACGGTAAGCTCTAAAACTTTTTTCGGAAATTCTTTAATTAAAGTTTTAAATATGTAATTAATTGCTAGCATACCGTAATATTTTACGCTAGAGGCATGATTTGTTAATATCAGCTGTTCTTCTATACTAGATAAAAAATTACGCGCTTCTTCCAAATTTACTACAACATACGTTTTCATCTAATTAGCTCTTTTAAATCCTTTAAATGTGAGACGGAAGATATAAAGTCATACGTTAAATGCTCAAGTTTAGAGCAGATAATCTTATTAAATCCAAGCTTTACGGCTTCTTTTATTCTTGTTTCTGCTTTTGCAGTTTTTCTTATCTCACCCGATAAGCTTATTTCTCCAAAAAAAACTCTTTGTTCAGGAACTGGTTTGCCTGTTGCGGCAGATATTAAGCTCGCTGCTACTGCGAGGTCCGAAGCAGGATCGACAATTTTAAGCCCTCCAGCTATGCTTAAATATACTTCATAATTAGCAAGATTAAGTCCTATCCTACTACTAAGCACGGCAAGTATCATTGATAATCTATTGGCATCCCAGCCCACCGCAGAGCGTCTAGGAGTTACCATATTTGAAGTTACTATGAGGGCTTGTACTTCCATAAGTAATGGTCTTGAGCCTTCAATTCCTGCAAAAATAGACGTACCTATAACGTTCTGCTCTCGCTTCATCAAAAATAGTTCAGACGGATTTGTTACTTCAATAAGCCCGCTGCCGCTCATCTCAAATACTCCTATTTCACCAACACCGCCAAAACGATTTTTATATGAACGTAAAATACGGAAATGATTATTATGATCTCCCTCAAAATATAGCACGGTATCAACTAAATGCTCAAGTATCTTAGGACCTGCTAGCTGACCGTCTTTAGTTACGTGACAGCTTAATAAAATAATTATATTGTTTTGCTTAGAATAATTAACAAGTTCATTTGCACATGTACGAATTTGTGAAACAGTGCCTGGAGGGGATGATAATTCTTTTGTGGTAATTGTTTGAATAGAATCAATCACTACTAAATTAATATTATTTTTATTAGCTTCTATACTCGCAATAATATCTTCCACATTAGTGGCTGCTAAAATATCGGTATTATAGTTAGTTAGATTTAACCTTATGGCCCTTAATTTTATTTGGTCTAACGATTCTTCGCCCGTTATATATAAGCAATTCATCTTTGGTGCAAAGTTACTTGCTGCTAGTTGTAGTAACAAAGTAGATTTGCCTATGCCAGGGTCTCCTCCTATCAATATAGCAGAACCAAGCACCAAACCGCCCCCTAGTACTCTATTTAATTCACCTATAGGGGTAGGGATGCGTAACTGTGCGGCTACGTGACCTGAAAGTTTATCGAAATCTTGTTTGCTACCTGTTGTAACAATTGCTTTATTTGAACTTACTATCTCTTCGACAATACTACCCCATACACCGCAGTCAAAGCACTGCCCCGACCATTTAAGACTAGTATTTCCACAGTTAGAACAGATATAATGCTTCTTGTCTTTGGTCATATTTATTTTTTAATGTCTTGTTACGTGGTTCTATGTTATTCCCGCCTACGCGGGAATAACATAGAGTAGGTTTTTCGAACCATGCGACAATGCCGATCAAGTCGTGGGATGACAACCATATCGCAAAACCAATAGCTTACTCTTACCATATAGTCTTTCGCATAAAATTTCAATATTTTCATCTAAAACATAATCATCTAGTTTAGCCATCTCAATAACTATTATAGTACCGTCTTTAAGCCAGTTGTTTTTTATCAGCAATTTCATTACTTTAGGCACTATATCCTTATGATAAGGGGGGTCTATAAATACAAGATCAAAAGCCTTATTTGCTTGCGGTATATTTAAGGCATTAATATTAACAAAATTAACTTTATCTTCGATATTTAGAGATTTAGCGAATTCTTCGGCTATTCTTAATGAAGATGTATCAATATCAATTAAGGTAGCAAAATCTGCTCCTCTTGATAGGCTTTCAAAAGCAAGGCTACCGCTACCGGCAAATAAATCGAGAATGTGGGGATTCTCGTTAAATAATTTATTACCGGTAAACTCACCGGAGGTTAATATACTAAATATTGCCTCTTTGAGCTTACCGGTGGAAGGTCGATATTTGATATTTTTAGCGGTAGGTATAATTTGGTTTCTATATTTACCGGATATTATTTTTAACACTTATTTAGTTATATGCTTCTTTTGTTGAATTTGTTTTTTTTGTCTTTTATTTTTTCGATAAATCCTTTGCTTGTAGTGTTAGGCTGAAATTTTGCTGCAAATTTACCAGGCTCTGTTTGTTGTTTTTCTACAGTTTTATCTTTCTTTTCTTTTATTTCTACTTTTGGCGTTTCTTGGTTTAAATTATTTTGTGCTTGTTTTAAAATATCTTGTTCTTTAGCTTTATCAATATTACTATTTACATTATTTAAATTTTTGTCCCTTTCTTTAGATTTTTCTGTCTCAGCTTTTTGTCTTGCTTGTTGTTTTTCTGTTACTAATTCATCAATATTTTCAGGAGGCGGTGAGATATATTTATCTATACTACTAGTTAAGTTTTTAAATGATTTCTGAAGATTGCGTAAAGGTTTTTGAGTAAGTTCATAAGTGCCGATAGCGACTAGACCTCCAGCTAAAATACCTGCTCCTAGAATAACAGCTTTAGTAGCAAGGGCTGTGCCGGTGACCAATAATACAGGCATCGCTACGAAAGGTGCAGCTGCTACTACAAGACCTGCTACTACGGCAAGCCCTACTAAAAATTTCTTACTTGATAAAAAATTTGTTACGCTGCTAATTCCTGATGTAGTAGTTTTAGCAATTTTTGTACAAAGCTGTCCTACTCCGGTTTTCAGAAACCAACCGCTTTTTTCTCTTGCATGAATTTTATCTTGTAATTTAGCATACTCGTTAACATTTGCAGATGTTTTTTTACCGTCTTTATCTTGATGATCCAAATTCCCTTTAGCCTCACCTTTAGTATCATGCATCTTTGTAGCATCGTTGAGTTTTGCTTTATCAAAATCTGCTCCTTCTTTATTAATTCCAGCTAGATTGGCTGCTTTTAGATTTGCTTGTTTTAGAGTTGCTTCTTTAAATATAGCATCACGTGCTTCTACTGCTTGCATATCAGCATTTTCAAGTACCGCTTTAGTGAAATTGGCTTTAGTAAGATCGGCACGCTGCATAATTACATTTTTAAAGTTAGCTTCCTTAGCATTAATATTTTTAGCAATAACATCAGAAATATTTAATCCTTCAGCTTCTGCTTTTTCTAAAGTAGCATTACTTAACTTAGCAAATTGTGCAGTTGCATTAGTAAGCGTAGCGTTTGTAAGATCAGCATATTCAAGATTTGCTTTATCAAGCTTTGCTTTTGTTAAATCAGCATTCTTAAGTTTAACACGCTGTATTATAGCTTCTCTTAAGTCAGCTTCTTTTAAAGATAGTATATTTTCAAATTCAGCATCGCTAAAATAGGCATTCCTTGCAGTTATGCCTTGCATGTTACATTGCTCTTTGAATTTTGCTTCTAACGCACGTGCATTATTCATAAAAGCATTTTCAAGATCAGTAGAAACGATATTTGCTTGATCTAGAAGTGCATTATTTAAAACTACTCCCTGCATTTGAACTCTTTGCATATCTGCATAAACAAGTGATATACCGGTAAGATTAGAATTTTTCCATTCTGAATCTTGAATAATTAACTTTTCGGCATCGGCATTAACCATCATAACAGTATTAAATTTGCTATTTGTTACCTCTGCTTCAGATAAATCTACTTTAGGCATGTAAGCTCTCGACATATCGCTATTTTCAATTTTACTATTTTGAAGATCAGCAAAAAGAAATCCTGCGTTACGAGCCGTAACATCTTGAAAAACAGCATTGTGTAAATTAGCTCCTTCAAAATTAGTAAAATCTAAATTACAATTTAAGATGTTAATATTTTCTAAATTCGCTGAAACAAATAATGTATTCTTCAGGTTAAGATTAGTAAGAGTTTTACCTGATAAATTAATGTCTGAAAGATCAGGAACTATATTTAAATCTTCTGAAAGGTTTTTTTTCTTTCTAACAAAATCGGTAAGAGATAATTTTGTGTCAGATTGTTTTGCTGCTTCAACTAAATATAGATCAAATTCGGCAGAAGTTAATTTTATATATTCTTTTGGTATATCACGTTCTTTGGCTGGCAAACCTATAATATATGACGGATCTAGTTTTACTTGTATTTTTTCATCTTTTAACTGCTCAAAAATATCTGCAAGACCGTTACCGCAGAACATTCTAAGATTATCTAAAGCATATATTTCAGTTTCTAATTTATTTACTTCATGCTGTAACTTATTGATTTTTTTTAGTTTGTTTTGTCGGTTTTGAGCAATAGTTTCTGCACTATTCCAAAAAGCATTTAAAAGATTGGTAACAATCCCAGGATTATCTAGGTTTTGCTTTAGAGTTTCTAACTCTTCTTGCTTAGTCTGTAGCTCTTTTGATTTAACTGTATGTAAAGTTTCTTCGTCTTCCGTAGCTAGAATATATTTCTTTTTATTCGTAACTTCATCTATAACTATTTCTTTAACACGTTCTTTTTCTAAATCCTTATCTATATATTTATTTAATCTTTCAAGATTTGAAAAAGATAGTTTTATATCTCGTATTTTATCTTTTAGATTGGGGATTTTATAGTTATCATAATCTTTATAATTAAAGTTTGTGTAATGAAGATTTGCTCCTCTAAAGTCGGTACCGATAAATGTACAATCATTAAATTTTACATTTGTTAAATCTGAATCACATAATATGGTATTTGTTAAGTCACAATTATTAAATACGGCATCTGTTAATATTGTACCTTGGAAATTAGCATTGACTAAATCTGCGTTAATTTCCATATTTTCTAAGCTAGTAATGATAATTTTATCATTATCTTCAGCGAAATATTTAGCTTTGATAAAATCATTTAATGAGACACTAGGGTTATCTTTTATATAACCAAGATAATCGTTTAAGTCTTTTTCTTCACATTTTTTATATATATTAAGATTTGTCATATGTTTTCTATTATGATTAGTGAAAATACGTTAATAATAACACATTACTAATTATTTTTCCAGTACTTGATTATTTATTTCTTTATAAGCTCCGGGTTTTAGATTATCTATTGTAAAACTACCATATTGAATCCTAATTAATTTGTGCACTTTTAGTCCAAAATACTCGAATATTCTTCTAATTTCACGATTTTTTCCTTCAAATAAAACTACTTCAAACCAGGAATTACTCTTATTTTGCTTAAGTAACTTTATCGAATGAGGATTATAAAATATCCCGTCAATTTCTAAATTTTTATAATCGCTTTTTAGTAGCATATCAGACTGCCCATATGCCCTAACATGATATACTCGCTTTAACCTATTTGAAGGTAGCTCAAACTGACGAGCTAAGTCACCGCTATTAGTTAGTAATAACAAACCTTCGCTATTTAAATCCAGCCTACCTATTGAAATAACACGAGGTAAACCTGTTAGCTGTTCAAAAACCGTTTTACGAGATAAGGGATCTTTATGAGTAGTAATTAAACCCACAGGCTTATAATAAATCCAAAGCCTTGGTTTTTGTATATTATTGATTAATATGCCTGATACTTCAATTTGATTACTAATATCAACATTTGTAGCCGGTGATAAAATTGTAATGCCGTCTACTTTTACCTGTCCTTCAGCTATCAGCTTTTCAGCATCACGCCTAGAACATATTCCTGCATTACTAATTATTTTGGCTAATCTTTGCATTTTTAAATATAGTAAATTTCATAGACATCTTTCTAAACCGGCTTCTAGAGGTTATTTAGAAAGATGTCTAATAAAAACATAACCTTAAAAAGCAATATTAATAATTTGACATAAATAATTAATATAATTATACTACATTGTCAATTGTCACATATATTTTAACAAAATTACACGAATGTTAATTTTACTTATCAAAACCTTTTTCTTTAAAATCTTATCTTCTTTTTTTAGCTGATTTTCTTTTTAGCAAAAATTACATACTTTTTTTCTTTAATCTAAACTTCGTTAAATTATGCAAAAACTTATTGGTTCGATCCTGTTAATGTCCCTATCGGGGATGAGAAATCCCTCGCCTTTAGGCGAAGGGAAGATATAATGAAGTTGCCTTGGCAACGAATTTATAAAGAGATATGAGGAGTTATAGAAATAGTATTCTTATTGTAGTATATCATAATAATCCAACATTTTATCAACAAATGATTACCAGTAATGTAAAAGTCGGAGATTGAATTAAGGAATTAAGTAATATAGCAAAATGGCAGTACGTACAATTATTAGTTTAGATAATTTCAACTCTTGCTATCGCTACCTCAATACTCGGAGTAGGAGTAGGGCTATGTGATTCCCTTAAAACTATGTTTATGAATTCGATACTGAATGTAGTACTTCGTAATATGACCGCTTCTATTGTTACTATATTACTGGCTTATATTATAGCAGTAGTAGTACCTAATGCTTTTATTACAATTTTAGGGTTTGCCGGTATGATTCTTGTAATAATTGCAAAAACGATATCTAATTATTATATGCGTAATTATCGGAATGCTTATAATGGGCTATGAACTTGTTAATATAGTAACTAAATAAACTATTAAATACTATGATAGTAGAAAAAATATTAAAAACAATAAAACAAGTAAGAAATAACGGGCAAATCTCATTAGGAAAAAAATACGCAGGAAAACAGATACAAGTTTTAACCTTAAGTGATGGTACTATAATAATAAAGCCCGGTAAGTTTATTCCTGATAATGAGATGTGGCTTTATAATAACAATAATAATGAGTTGCTTGATAAAGCAATAAAATGGGTAGAAAAAAATAAACGACGTAAAAATTTTGATGAAATAATTGATATTCTCTGGCTTTCCGATGTCATTCCTGCGTAGGCGGGGATCCAGAAAATGACTTTCACCCCGTGGCTTGACCACAGGGTCCAGTTAAAAATACTAAAATTTAGTATTTTAAAGTTGTATTTTTGGATACCGCGATTAAGTCGCGGTATGACAACGGTGGCTTCCCGCGTCCGCGGGAATGACATAAATTGACCCATGCAACAACGCCTTTAGTCGTTCGCAATGACGTTAAGGCAATTCTGATTTAAACAGAATAAAAAGTTCTTTTCTTCAAATTACCAAATTTAGAAAATTGACTATCATAATAAAGCGGAACATTTCCAACCGGTCCGTTACGATGCTTTGCAACAATTATGTCGGCAATATTATATACTTTATTGAGCTTATCTAACCATTCGGCATGTTTAGCATCGCCTGCTGCCGGTTCTTTTCTAGTTAAATAATATTCTTCACGGTAAATAAACATTACTATATCTGCATCCTGTTCTATAGTTCCTGATTCTCTAAGGTCAGATAGCATAGGTTTTTTGTCCTCACGCAGTTCTACCGCTCTTGAAAGCTGAGATAAGGCGATCACCGGAATATTTAACTCTTTTGCTATCGCTTTTAAACCTTGTGTAATCTCTGAAATTTCGCTAACTCTATTTTCGGATTTAGTCGCTCCTCTAATTAATTGTAGATAATCGATAAATAATATACCAAGATTATGCTTGCGTTTCATTCTTCTAGCTCTTGTTCTTATAGTGGAAATAGATAGAGCAGGGGTATCATCGATAAAAAATTGTAATTCCGATAAAGTATTTGCTTCTTTGCGAAGACGGTTATATTTTTCTTCACCTAGAACCCCCGTACGAAGAGAAGTAGAATCAATTTCTGCACACATTGAAAGTAGACGTGTGGTTAGCTGTTCTGAGGACATTTCTAACGAGAAAAAACCTACCGACTGAATTTCTTGATTATCCATAATATTTTTAAGACGCATATTATTACAGGCGTTAAGTGCAAGATTTATAGCAAATGCCGTTTTACCCATCGACGGACGTCCTGCAAGAATTATAAGATCGGAATTATGAAAGCCGAATAATTTATTATCGAGATCAAGCAAACCGGTAGATATACCGATTACGTGATCATTATTTTTCATAGCCCTATTAATATTAGCTAGTGACTCTGAAATAGATATACCGATTTTGGTAAAACTTTTTTCATTCAAGCCTTCGCTAGCTAAATCGTAAAGTTTAGCTTCGGCATATTCAATCTGTTCCTTTGCTTCAACTTCTAATGAAGAATTATAGGCATTATTTACTACTTCTTCACCGATATTTATTAAATTACGCTTTATTGCTAAATCATATATTATTTTACCGTAATCAACCGGATTTATTACCATCATTGACATAGTGATCAATTTTGCTAAATACTCCGCTCCTTCTATTTCTTGAAATAGTTTATCTTGAGTTAACATACTACGTAAAGTAATAGGTGTAGCTATCAAACCTTTTTCGGTAATTTTTTCAATTGCGTTATATATTTTTTGATGAATAGGTTCAAAAAAATGTTCCTCACGTAAAAATTCCGATACGTAATTTAGTAATTCATTATTGGTTAAAATCGCCCCAAGTAGCATTTGCTCTGCTTGAACATTTGAAGGTAAAACCCTTGGTACGGGTAAATTATCTTCATCATCAGTTAGTATATTTTTGTTGTTATTTATTTTATTATGTGCCATTTTGTTTGTTAAAGTTTATTGGGGTTTGAAAAGTATACAGTGTCATCCCGTGATTTATTCACGGGATCCAGTTAAAAGTACTAACAATGTTAGTACTTTAGTTATTTTTCTGGATACCGTGGTCAAGCTACGGTATGACATCGAACGCGTTTTTCGATCCACGCAGGAATAACATCTACTTTACCTAAACACTCCTCCAGCGTTTAATTAAATTAGTTTCAATATCAAAAAAATCTAAAACTCTACTAATAGAATGGTTCACTATCTCATCTATTGCTTTAGGATTATTATAAAAAGCCGGCACGGGCGGTGCTATGATACCGCCGTAATTCGCTACTTTTAACATATTTTCTAAATGTCCAATATGCAAAGGCGTTTCACGAGTCATTAAAATAAGTTTTCGTCTGTCTTTAAGTACAACTCCTGCCGCTCTACTAATTAAACTATCTTCCATTGAGTGAGCAATACTTGCTAAGGTCTTCATACTACAAGGGGCTATTACCATCCCCAAAGTTTTAAAAGAACCGCTTGAAATAGCAGCTCCTAAATCTTTATCATCATAACAATAATTCGCTAGAAACTTAACTTTATCTATAGAATATTTGGTTTCGAGCTTTATAGTAAGAGCTGCTCCCTCTGAAATAACCAAATGAGTCTCGATATTTTGCTCTTTTAGTACTTCAAGCAAACGAATACCGTATATAGCACCTGATGCTCCGGAAATTGCTATAATAATCTTTTTATCTCTTATCATCTAAATTTCTACAATCCATTAAATTTAGTATATAGTATATAATAAAAAAAAAATTATAAAATACATTATATATGCGAATAGCAAAAATATTATTACCGGCAGCAAAATTATTCCCTTTAGATTATTTAATAGCTGAAGATTTAGAGCTAAATATCGGTGATCTTGTTGTAGTGCCTTTTAGAAATAAGGAATTAACCGGCATAATATGGGAGTTCACCACTATTCCTGAAGCAAAAAAGCTAAAAACCGTAAAAGAAAAAGTACCTTTAAATTTAAATATGACTTTAGAAGTTGTAGAATTAATTAAATGGATGAGTAGCTACTATATGTCAGAACTTGGGAGCATAGCTAAGTTAGTATTACCTATAGATATTGCTGAAAAACCGATTAAAGTTAAAGAGCAGAAAGTAAATAATAACTTTGTGCTACCTAATTTGTCAGAAGAGCAGAATAGGGCAGTAACAGTCTTAAATGAAAGCCGTAAGCCTGTGATTATTAAAGGTGTTACGGGGTCAGGTAAAACGGAAATATATTTTCATCTAATAGCAGACTACTTAGCAAAAGGCAAACAAGTGCTTGTTATGTTGCCTGAAATTGCTTTAAGTACACAAATTATTAATCGTTTTATAGAGCGATTCGGTTTTGAGCCTATCATATGGAACTCAAACGTTACCAAAGCTCAAAAGAAAATGATTTTAAGAGGTATATTAAGCGATAAAGTTAAAGTAGTAATTGGGGCTAGAAGTAGTTTGTTTTTACCTTTTAAAAATCTCGGTTTAATAGTGATAGATGAGGAGCATGACGATTCCTATAAACAAGATGACGGTATATTATATAATGCTAGGGATACGGCTATCGTAAGAGGTAGATTTGATAAAGCACAAATCGTTTTGTGTTCGGCAACACCATCTATTGAAACGATATATAATATAGAAACAGGTAAATATCAACGAGTTACATTGGTTAATAGATATAAAGATGTCGATTTGCCAAATATAGAAATAATTGACATGACTAAAGAAAAGCTAGCTAAGAATTCCTATTTATCCAAGATTCTTATAGAAGCTATCAAAGATAATTTAGATAATAAAAAGCAAGTATTATTATTTCTTAATAGGCGTGGTTATGCTCCGCTCATGCTATGCAAAGCTTGCGGTTACAGATTTACCTGTAAATTCTGCTCTTCTTGGATGGTAGTACATAAAGCCACTAAAAAACTTGAATGTCACCATTGCGGTTATCAAAGTAAAATTTTTAGTGCTTGTCCTGAATGTCTAGAGGGTGAAACATTAACTATCTGTGGCCCAGGAATAGAAAGGATAGAGGAAGAAGCAAAGGCACTTTTTCCTGAGAGTAAAATTGCGTTGATAAGTAAAGATCATGCTAAAAATCCGGAAAAAATAGTACAACTTCTACATCAAATGGAAAATCTAGAAATTGATATATTAATAGGAACGCAAATGATAACGAAAGGCTATCATTTTCCGAATCTTACTTTAGTTGGAGTAATAGATGCTGACCTTGGCAGTAATAATGCCGACCTTAGAGCATCTGAGCGAACTTTTCAGCTACTGCATCAAGTAGGCGGTAGAGCGGGTAGGGGAGATAGTAAAGGTGTAGTATATTTACAAAGCTATTATCCTGATAATATAATTTTTAGTTATGTTAAAGCCGGTGATGAAGATAGTTTTTTTGCGAATGAACTTGAAATAAGAAAATCAGCAGATATGCCGCCATTTTCTAAAACAGCATCGATAATTTTATCAGGTTCTAGTGAATCTAAAATTCTAGAAATAGCACGCGATATGGTACGAATTGCACCGAAAGCAAACGTGAAAATTTTAGGACCGGCAAGCTCATTAATGTCAAAGCTCGCTGGTAAATATCGTTACCGGATACTCATTATAGCTGGTAAGAAATTTAATTTGCAGAAATATTTAAAATTTTGGCTAAGCCTTATAAAAATTCCTTCTTTTTGCCATCTAAAAATAGATATCGATCCTAAAAGTTTTTATTAGCTTCTATATCTTTCTCCTTTATTCTTTGACGGTGGAACATTAGATGAATGAGGAGAAGGATTAGTAAGAGATTTTTGTATTTCTGCTATAGCTTTTTTAGTATTTTGAGTAGAATTTTTTATAGCGTCTTTATAAAAATATTTTTCCAAATAGGATTATTATCCATTTTTGTAGTTTCTTCACACCATTTACCTAACTCTTTCAGTTTTGCTTCAACTTTAGTTAGCAGCTGGATTATGTTTATTATCATCATAAATTTGAATAAGGTTGTTTACTTTTTCTTGAAATTCAATGTGTTTTCTACTGTGTTTTAAATTAGCTATTATATCATCACTGTTTACTAATTCTCTAAGATTATTAATTATATCAGATAATTTAGGTGGCTCAGGTAATTTATAATGTTGATTGATTTTCTCAAATTTATCTTTATGTGGATGATTCTTTATTAGCTCATCTTCTATAAAAGAAACAAACGCTTTTTGATGTACTACTACTTGATTTATTAGTTGTCCTAATGATTGTTCATAAGCTTTAACAGTAACGTCAAGACGCTTTCCTGCCATAGCAATTGCTTAATTCTATATAGCGGCTAAATTCCAGAATAAAAGCATCTTTGGTATCAATATTATGATTTTAAAAAATTTCTCTATTTTTTCTTGTACGGTTAAATTGGATTGTTTTTTAGGTGTTTCTTCCGGTACTTTTGTTCGTTCCGGAAACGGTTTTGAAAAAATAATAGGCTTTTGGGTTTCAACTTGTGGAGATGGGGTATCGACAAATATATCAAGTGCTTGGGAATGTGTAGTTAAGTCAGTCTGTTTTTTTATGTTCCTCGTTCCATGCCTTGATTTTCTCAGGAGTAGGTTTTGGAGGAACAGCCGGTTTTGTATTTTTTTTGGTGGGGTATCTGACGTATTTGTTTTGTTGTCCCACTCTTTTATTCTATCTTTTACTGATTTTGGCATATTATCTTGTGCCATATTAAATTCCTATATTTATTTACATAATTAAACCATATCTTTATTTTCGTTAGTTTGCTTAAATTTTTTATAAATTGCAGAAAAATTTCTTTTTGTAATGCAATATTTTTACTATAAGATAGTTAAGTTATATATTTTATACATTAGAATCCAAGTTATTAACTAAAATGAGATATGAATTTTATGTACCCCCATATTAGACTTAGAAGAAATAGAAAAGCTTTTTGGCTTAGAGAGTTAATAGCCGAAAGTAATTTATCGATTAGTGATTTAGTATTGCCTTTATTTGTTGTTGAAGGACATAATGAAAGACAAGAAATTAAGACTATGCCCGATATATATCGTTTATCGATCGATCAAATAGTAGCAACGGCAAAAGAAGCAGCAGAGCTTGGTATTAATGCTATTGCATTATTTCCGAGTATTGATCAAGGTCTAAAAAGTGAAAATGCCGACGAGGCTTATAATTTAGATAATTTAATATGTAGAACTATTAGAAGCATCAAAAACGCTAATATCGATATCGGTATAATATGTGATGTAGCACTTGATCCTTACACTACAAGCGGTCATGACGGTATTGTGCATTACGTGGAAGTGGATAATGATAGATCGGTAAGAGCTTTATGTAATCAAGCATTAGTACTCGCAAAAGCTGGAGTAGATATTGTTGCACCTTCCGATATGATGGATGGAAGAATCGGGGCTATAAGGGAATATCTTGACAAAGAGGGATTTATAAATGTTGGAATTCTTGCTTATGCCGCTAAATATGCTTCAAGCTTTTACGGTCCGTTTCGTGATGCTGTTAAGAGTAATAAAAAGAATTATTTAGATAAATCAAGCTATCAAATGGATGTACGTAATGTTAAGGAAGCAATGCTTGAGATTGAGCATGATATAGCAGAGGGAGCCGATATGGTAATGGTTAAACCGGGTATGATGTTTTTGGATGTTATTCGTGAAGCGGCCAATAATTTTAATGCTAAACTTTTTGCATATCAGGTTAGCGGAGAATATGCAATGTTAAAATTTGCAGCAGAAGCAGGAGTAATTGATTGGGAGAGAGCTTTGATGGAGTCATTAATTAGTTTTAAACGTGCCGGTGCAACAGGTATATTTACCTATGCTGCTCTTGAAGTAGCTGAAATATTAAAGAACAATAAAATTAAGTAGCAAACGGCTTCTATCTTTAATATAAAATAAATAATATATTTTATAATTATATCAAAATTATCAATTTTATGTAAATCATTATAAAGAGGCGAGGATGACTCAAAACAAGAAATCAGTATTTAAAGGTTGGAATTTTTTAAAGCCTAAAGGAGGCGGAGCTAATGAAGCAGGAGAGCATGGCGGAGTATATCAAAGCTTAGACGGTAAAGTTACAGCGATGATAAAAAAAGAGGCTTCAAGCTCAAAAAATATAGCCGAGTTTTTAGGATCTCAAATTTTTGAAGCTATAAGTCCTGGAAATGGAGCAAAGGTTAATTTAATTGCTCCTGATGATTTTAATAAATCTAAAGCCGTTGATTCACAAATATATGTCAAATCTGAATTTTTTGAGCATTATAGTAGTGATATGTATTTGGACATGGATAAACATATGTCTGCTAAAACTAAACCTAGTTCTTGGTTTAGAAAGGATGGCAGTAGACCGCTTTTTATGGGGGCTAGAAATAAATTATTTAGAACCTTAGAAAATGCTTTTAAGGAAATTAAGTATCAGAACTTTGAAAACATTATGCCTGCAAGTTTATTGATCGGCGATTTTGATATACATGTTGGAAATATAGGAGTTATCAGAGATCAAAAAAATCCAAAAACTTTACCTAAATTAGTAAGAATTGATTTTGCCGGTAGTTTTGATAATTTAACAAATAATATATATCCGCATTCAAGAGCCAAACATTTGCCTGGATTCGGACCTACTAACCATTTTAGAGAATTTCCTTCTAATTTAAGAACAAAGAATCCTAATTTTGCCGATAGCTTACTTGCAGTTTCTCAAATTGATTTAAGCAAAACCATTGATAAAAGTTTTGATGAATTAACTAAATATTATAGTAATGAAGCAATTGCAGAATTTGCAAAACAAGCAATGCCAAAGAAATTTAATAATAAAAAATCTAAAGAAATAATGCTTGAAGAAATTAAGGATAGTTTAATAGATACAATAAAAAAAAGGCAAGAATCCTTAAAGAAATACGGCTTAGAAATTAAAGTAAACAGTTTAATTTCTAAAAAATATAGTTTTCCTTATTATGAAGTGAAAGAGCAAGGATTAAAAATATTAATGAAAGAATATCCTGATTATTTTAAGAAAATTCTTAATTATGAAGAAAGAAAAAAAGGAGGGCAAAAACTTAAATTAAGAAATAAAATTACTACTAGTTTTGCAAGAATTTTAGAAATACTTGGTATTAGAGATAGCGCAAAAAAACATTTAATAAAGACAATAAAAAGTTTAAATGAAGATATGCAAGATGAAAGAAATTTAGCTGATTCTTCTGATAAAATAAAGAAAGAACTAAAACAAAAAGCAGTAAAGACAAATATAGACGCAGATAGAGAAGATGTAGACACTCTAGCAAAATTCAAGAAAGAAGTCGGAACGGATGATATTGTTAGTATTACTCCAAGTCAATTAGGTCTAGCTAAAAAAGCTAAACAGAAAGACCAAGATTTATTAAAATTAGATGAAGAAGATCTAAAACATATAAAGAATCTAAAAGAAAAGGTTATGAATCCTACAAAAATTACTTCGGCTAGTGTTGTTAATAAAAAGTCTAAACCGGCTAAAACGAGATAATAAATGAACCAAGCAACAAGAAGCCTACCACTAAGTAATTAATCAGTAAAAGCCCATATTGCATAGGTAGCTTAATTAGCTCAATCTTTTTAGAAAAATACATAGCTTTTACTACTTTAAGATAATAAAAAGCAGCAACTACGCTGGTAAAAATACCACAATAAGCTAATGCGAATTCTTCTTGATTAATTGCTTGGTGCAAAAGGTAATATTTACCGAAAAATCCTGTGAGAGGAGGAATTCCGATCATCGAGAACATAACTATGCTAATTACGGCAGCTATAGTTTTATGGTTCTCTGCAATTCCTTGTATAGTTTTAAAACTAGCTTTATCGACGTCTTTACCGAGCAACATGATTAAGCAAGTTAAAAACCCTATATTCCCTACCGCATATATTAGAATATATAGTAGAGCTGCTTTATACCCTTCTTGATTATGCAGAAGAACGCCGATTAACACATAACCGATATTTAAAATAGTACTATAAGCCATCAATCTTTTTAAAGAAGTTTGACGAATAGCTCCAAAAGCTCCGAACAGCATAGATAATATAGCAATTATCTTTATTAAATTATAGTTAATAGGATAGTAATTACCTATAATTAATTTGCTAATATTTAATAAAACAATAACCATACCTATTTTGGAGGCAGCTGTGAAATAAGTAACCGAACTAATCGGTGAGCCTTCATATACGTCAGGGACCCAAAAATGGAGTGGAACACTTGAGAGTTTAAAGAAAATACTACTTAAAAATAGTACAATACCGATGATTAAACCAAGATTCATCCCAGAATTATTATTTAGTTTATATAAGATATCCTCAAATTGTAGGCTTCCACCAAATCCGTATATAAAAGAAATCCCGAATAATGATAAACAACTAACTAAACTACTCAAGATAAAATATTTTAAAGCACCTTCCGAGGATTTAATATCATTTAATTTGAATCCTGCAAGTGCATATGAAGTTAAAGCAGTAAGCTCCATACCGCAGAATAATAATAGAAAATTCCGTGATGAGATTGCAACAAAAAGACCTACGACCGATAATAATATTAAAGTGATAAATTCAAATTTTAATTTCTCAGCAACAAGAATAGAGTAATCACGGTATATAATCATGGATATAATAGTGAATATCAGTACTATGCTTTTACCAATACCGATATTTATTCCGGTAGCAAATGAGTACCATACTCCTTCATAGCTTGAGTACTTAAAGGTAAGAAAAATTGATAATATACATAATAAAATAATGCTATTAGCAATAATTCTATTTTTATTTGGGATCATTACGGCAAAAAACTGCCCTAAAAGTGCTATTAAAGTCAAAGTTATTTCAGGAAGTAGCAGTAGCATATAAAACTAATATTATTTATGGCAATATAGATATTAGTAAATAAATCATTTTTTATCAACAAACTTATATATAATATTGCATTTTAATACTACCTACAATTAAAATTATTTTCTTCGTAAAATTTTACTTAGCTCTAATCCCATAATAATTATTGCAACTTGATAATTATTAGTTGCAATAAATAAAAATAAATTATTTTGGTTAATCAATTTTAAATTGCTTAAATAAATTAAATTCTTAAACTCACACCTATAATTGTTTTAATCTAATTAGGTTTTCTAATAAAAATATATTTTCTACCATTAAGTAAAAATATGAAGCCTTCTACTTTAAAATCATTAACTGACAAGTAGAGTTGCTTAGTAAAGATCTGCCTAATAAGGATGATGAGATTGATAATATAATTAGGTTGTTCAAGGCAGAAAAAAATAAGATAGATGTACTTTATGGAAATTTACCTAATACAAGTGAATCGGAAATAAAAAATATAGCTGAATCAATAAACAGAATTCAAGCGGATGTCGGTAAAGTATTGTTATTCGGTAGTGCAGGAATAGATAAAACTACGTTAATGCATTATCTATCTTATAAATGGGGAAAAGGCAATTTATGGAATAATAAATTTGATTATGTCTTTAGAGTTAAGTTAAAGGAATTATTAAGCAATTGGACAGTACGTTACGGTACTAACATAGATGACGATATACTAAGTTGTTTTATCCATTATTGTCTAGCTTCTAAAGATATAAAACTTGAGGATATAAAAAACATACAAGATAAAGATAGGATATTATTACTACTTGACGATTATGATGAGGTGGCGTTTTTATCATATAGCAATCGTAATTACCGAGATATTATATGGATTCGGTATTTCAGTATAAGAACGTAATAATGAGTTCAAGACCTAACGCAATTATGGAAAAAGTAAGCAACGAGTTTGAACGCATAGTAGAAAATACAGGTTGGGATAGTGAGGCAATATGTAAATAAAAATTTTGAAAAGGATACTCATAGCCAATAAAAGCAATATGTGAAGTTCCTATCAAGACTGCATTAATATGTTTGGTTTGGAGCAATAAAGATATAAGGGATAAATTCAAAAAAAACAGTGATGAAGATTTTAATATAAGTCAGTTATATCATGAAGTAGTAATATGACTTGGAAAAAATATTTTCAGAAATTTGAAAATAAAAGAATAGTAAATATTACCGATGAACAAATATTATATACTCCTGAATTTCAATGGTTACAAGAAATAGCTTTTGAAGCTTTGGTAGCTACAGGCAAGCTAGTAACACATCAATTAATAAAAGCAAAGTTAAATGATAAGGATTTTACAATTCTTAATATAGAAAAAAATAAGCTTGGGTTGCTTAAAGCAGAAGGAACAGGCTAAAGCATAATAAATCTAAATCATCAATTTATTCATTTAACATTTCAAGAATATCTAGCTGCATGTTATTTAAAAAATCAGTTATCAGATCATCAGACTAAAAGCAAAACAGCGCGTTTGATAGGTAAGCATAGAAACAACCCAAAATATCTAATGACTCTGAAGTTTTTGGCAGGGATAGTAAATAATGATAGTAATCAAGAATTAACAGAAATATTTTGGGAAGCAGCCATCTGCAATGTTAACGGTATATTAGAGCTAGGGATTGAAAGAAAGATTATACTCTTAATGTATTGATTAGCTCAAAGCAAAATTAATAGGAAATTTGATAACAGAATACCGTATTTAAGACAAATAAAAGAATTGATAGATGAGATTGTACTACAAGATATTACAATTTGGGAACAGCGCATAATAGAGAGCGGTTATTTATCGGAAGAGATAATTAAAACAGTAAATGAAAAATTACGAAATATTAAAGATAATGTATATGACAATGAAATTTTATTTCAAGAATTAAAAACAGTTATAGAAATAATTATAAGCTTAGTAAATAGAAATGAATGGGTCAGTAAAACTAAAGTTTATGAAAAATTGGTCAATTCTTTAAGAGTTGAAGATACACAATTACAAAAAATAATATTGCAAAAATTAGAACAAGTATTAGACGAGACAATAGATGAGATTGTAATACGAGAAAGTTTAGATAAAGTATTATCGTTATTAAATATTTGGGAATTAAATAGCTGTGTAAATATAATATTGATTTAAATAATTAACATTATACCTGATTTAGACGAGGAAATGCTAAATCAAAGGAAAATATTAAATACTCAAAACCTACTGGCTAATACTCTAGATGAAGCAGCAAAAGTACTACCTAATTTAGCAGAAAAAGAATTTAAAGAATTATTTAAAGGGTTTAATAATAATAGTACTAAGTTTACAGAGGCTTTAACTTTAATTAAAGCAATAAGAATAATACCTATACAAGAAGCAACTACAACATTGGAAGAATACATTACAAGTTCTGACACTGATAGTTATACGAAATCTGCAGTTGTTGTAGGTTTGGTTGAGGTAATAAAAACAAAACCTAATTTAGCAGAAGCAATATTTAAAACATTGAAACAATTATTTATAAACCATAAAACTTATATACGTATTAAATCTACAATTGCTTTAACCTTAATTAAAATATTAAAAGCAATGAGTATAGCTCCACCATGTAGAACATTTAAGGAATTAACTGGGATGCCTAAAATTGATAAGTACATAAAGTATAAGGCAATTACAAGTTTAGTTGAAATAGTGAAAGAAATACCAGTTGATTGTGTAAACTATATGAATATAAACGAATTATTAACAATAATTGATTTAACTAAAACAACAGACCATTACGAAGAACTATACCTTGACACCAAAATCGTCTGACACAAAATAACCCATCATCTTACTCAAGAATATGAGAAAGGTAAAAATCCTGAAGTAATAGAATGGTTTACTAAGAGTTTTAACGAATTACCGAATATACGCGAAACACGAATATTGTTAAAAGAAATATGTAAAAGCATATTAAGAGGTAGGGTTATAAACGAATCGGAAAGTAAGTTTATTTTGAGCTGTATAAAGAAATATAATTTTACTTTTACGGTATCGGTTAGTAAAGAATCAGGAATAGAAGGCAAGATAATATTTGAAGAGGAAAGTTATGAAATATTTAAAACCGATAATTCAGCAAGCGAGATAGTAAGTTTAGAAGAGTTTACAACTAAATTACTTGCGGAAACAGATGATCCATTAGCAGAGCAATATAAAACGCATACCCCTTTATTCTTAAACAAAGGAATAGGGCTTTAAGATAGCGGCAAGCGATATTAACAATGTAAGTAGTATTACAAATGCAAAGACCAAACTTGCCACTGAAAACTATCTTTTATCTTATGCAGGTGATAATAAAGATAAGTTCGGAATGTTGTTAGAAAACAGAAGTATTTTCGGTGATCATCTAATATATAAATTTGGTGAGGATAATTTAAAGAAAATAGCCACTATTTATCCAGTAGAAATTAGCCAAGAATTAAGAGGGCAGCTATTTAATGAATTAGAATCCAAAGAACAATTTGATTGCTTTATTAAGAATGAAAAGCTTAAACTTGAAGAAGAAAAGCAGATATTTAAATGCCCTAACAAACTAAAGTTTGCAACCGAAATAATTCAAGATACGAAAATAAGGTTGGAAACCAGTAATTTTAAATTACTAGATGCCGGGGCAAATAAAAGATTAGATGCCCATGAAATTCAGATAGATAGCCACAATAAAATACTAAAAGACAAAAGTAGAAATGTCCAGAGAAGTTGAAAGTTTAGCACAAGAAAGCCCATTATTATACGATTACTGTAATACATGTTATTGGAATATAAAAAATATCATAAATGCTTGCTGTATTGCTGAAACTAAAATATTTAAAAATAATATTAATGAGAAAGAGGCTATAATAAAAATATTGTCGAAAAGTCTAGATTTAATAATAAAAAATCTCTTAAGAGATGAGTTAAAAATTTGGCTTGCAGTATAGTAGAAGCGAGGTGTGAGAGAAAGCATGGGAATTAAGTAACTAGTGTAAACGATATTATTCGCAATGCAATTGGCATGGAAGATTTAGACGATAGCTTAAAGAAAATAGCTATTAATAAAACGCAAGAACGTAAAAACGAAATAATAAATCCCCAAAAAATGCAAGAAATACATATATCAAATTCTTATTCCTGGAAATTTCGAGCTTATGTACAAAAAACATTTAATAAGGTTAAAGAACTTGTAAGTCCTAAAGCTTTAAAAAGACATGACATGGATAATTTAGCCGTGCAACTAGCTTTAAAGGACTCTATTTTATTTATTGAATCTTTATATACAAACCATGATGATATATTGAATAAAAAAATGATTTTTACGTGCAGGATGAAAAGGGTGAAAATAGTAATATTGTTTAATGTTAATCTCTGCTGATACCCAATAAATGCAAAGTCATAAGCGCCAATTGTAACTCTCCTAAGAATCGTGCATAAGGATCAGATATCTTTATCATGGGAATTACTCTTACGCGATTTTCCCTATGCTTAACGGTATTGCATCACATTGTCAGGTTAGCTCTTTTATTCATATTAGATTCATCTAGTGACATGGATAGTGTCCTGCCTAGCGGACACAACTCTTTGATACAACCTCGTGTCACACACTATTATATGGCTTTTCGGTTATTTAGGTATATGTTAAATATTTATGAATATCATATAAAAGTAATAAAAAACAAAAAATTTTCTTTCATATATCCTTTAGTGTTTTATAATGGCATACAAAATAGAGTTAATTTGATTCTACACTTTGACCAAATTTGGTCAAAATGATATAATGGAAATAGAAAAAATATTTAAATCATAATTAATATAGCCAAAAATTTAATCAAAGCCTGTGCAAGAACTGACGTAATAGCTAACCTCAACCGGATTAAAGAAGGAAGAGAGTGAGGAACTTAAATAAATTACTTATACATGTATTTATTATCATTTATATTAGGAGGATTAAATGCATTAATCCGTCAATTACGCTTATCAATTAGCTCTATAGAGTTTTATAAAGACGTATATAAAAACTATCAAGGGTACGGAATAAGATATTTATTTACCTTATCTTTTATCCCATCAATAATTTATTGTATTTTTATATTAAATTACATAATAACTTTAAAAGATTATTTTAACGGGATACAATCATCAAAAGTTACAGACAACATTGAATATATTATCAATCAATTACCGGAAATTAAATATAATAATTCAAAAATTTCAGTTGAAGAAGTAGAGCCTATATATTTATATAGCAAGAATAACAATAAAATAGTTGTCATTGATACAAAAAATCAAGTTTCTAACACAGAAAAAAGCAAAATACCGTTTGTACTTGAAGAGAATAAGCTGAAGATAAATTTAATTGTAGCCAATACTAAGCAACATTTCCTCAGTACTGTTAACTATGCTGAGATATTCAAACAAAATGAAGTAATTTTAACTCCTGAAATAATAAAAAAATATTTTGCCGATAATTTATTATATGCACCAAATTTATTTATTTATTTCGGTATGCCGGCTATTATATTATTTTGGTTTGTAACATTCTTATTAGAGAGAAGTATTATATCTTTGTTAGTATATAGCTTAGCTAATTTACTTACTACTAAAACTTCAATACAAACTGCTATAAGATTAGTAATGTTTTCAAGCGGAGTCCCAATAATATTACAACCGGTTATTATTATATTAATACCAGAATTAAGCATATTATTACAGCTACTACAAATGTTTACAACTTGTTTAGTATTTGTCGCTATTTGGCAAATTAACAAGAGCCTATCGCATTATATATAAGGAAGAATTCATTTAAAGTTATTTATGATATTCTGATCATCTTTTCTACTTCTACTTGACTCTATATAATTAAAGGCAGCATAACGAGCTTGAATTTCATTTGAAGAAAATCCAGCTTCAGCAATGTTTATATACTGTGTCCCTGTATATTGTACATCTTTGTTTATCGTGCTACAAAATTGTTGAGCAAGGTTTGTAGTTTCTTGTAAATCATTTAAAGAGTAATTTATAACTACGTTTGCCGGCGTGAAACTTATTACTGTTGGATGATAGCGAGGAGATTCAGGAGTTATTATACATGAAGTTAATGCAAAACAAAAAATTAAATATAATAAAACCTTTAATTTTTCTAAAATATAGATGTTTTGAGTCATAATTATAATAGTTTATATTAACAAGCTAAATTTTTATTAAATAATATAATTATATACTTGACTAAATTACTTGGGTATTGTAGATATAAAACAGTTTTAAGTTTTAATAGGTTGGTTATATGATGCTGACGACGAAAGGAAGATATGCCGTAATGGCAATACTTGAAATGGCTACAAAATCAAGTGCTGAACCGGTCACTTTGAATGAAATTTCCGTAAAACAAAATATATCGCTTAACTATTTAGAGCAGATATTTGCTAAACTTAAAAAAGCTGATCTAGTTAAGGCTATTAGAGGCTCGAAAGGTGGATATGTTTTAATAGGTAACCTAGAAGAAATAAAAATTTCCGATATTATGGATGCTGTTAACGAAAATTTTATAATGACTACCTGCTATAAGAAATCGGTTAAAACTTGTGTACCTGATACAGTAAAATGTAATTCGCATAAATTATGGAAAGGTCTTGGTAAACATATTAGAGATTATTTTGAAAATATTTCCATTAAAGATACTCTAAACTTAAATATAAATATATGATATACCTAGATCATAATGCAACCACCTTTATCGATCCCAAGGTAAAAGAATATATAATAAGTTTGATGGATAAAGAGCTTAACCCTTCGTCAATACATAGATCAGGTGTATTTGCTAGGAATGTTATAGAAGAAGCACGTTTTCAATTAGTTGCAGCTCTTGGTATAACCTTATCATCTAGAGAATATGACATTACTTTTACATCATCGGGAACTGAAAGTAATAATTTAATAATGAAAAATTTTTATGACGGCGATATTTTTATTTCAGCTATTGAACATTTATCGATTTATAACCATGTAAAACATGCTCCAAATATTAAAATTATAAGAGTTAACAATCAAGGTTTGGTTGATTTAGAACATCTAGAAGAGTTATTAGCTCAAAGTAACGCTGCTAAAAAACTAGTTTCCGTAATGATGGCTAATAACGAGAGTGGGGTGCTGCAAGATATAACCACAATAAGTGAAATAGCTAAAAAATATGATGCAAAATTTCATAGTGATTTAGTACAAAGTTTTGGCAGAATATCTATAAATATCAAAGAGTTGGGATTAGATTTTGCAACAATTTCAGGGCATAAAATAGGAGGGGGGCAGGGTGGTGGTGCTTTAATCTCTAACTCTAACTTTCAAGTTACTCCTATGATTATAGGAGGAGGACAAGAAAAAGGAATAAGATCAGGTACAGAAAATGTTTTAGCTATTGCAGGGCTTGGTTTGGCAGCTGAGTTAATAACAAAAGATATCTCAGAAAAATATATAAAAATCAAAAGCTTACAAGAAAATTTAGAGAAAAAATTAAAAAAATATCCTAATGTAAATATTGTTAGTAATAATATCGCAAGATTGCCTAATACTACTTTATTTACTGTACAAAATACAGATGCACAAGTGAAATTAATCGGGTTTGATTTACGTAATATTTGCATAAGTTCCGGCTCTGCTTGCTCATCAGGAAAAATATCTAAATCACACGTATTAAACAATATGGGTGTAGGGGAAGAAGAGGCAAAATCCTCTATTAGAGTATCTTTGAGCCATGCTAATACAGTAAGTGATATAAAGGCTTTTATCAAAGCTTTTGAGGAAGTGTATAATATACTCGTTTAATTTGAAAAATTGGCGTCGTTGTTTCATATTTTTGATCCTCACGTACTAGTATGTACGCTGCGGTCAAAAAATATGAAACGCCTTGCCCTTTTCCAATTCATCTATCTTTAGGCTTTGTATACAAAAAATTAATTTAATAAACCATATGAACCAACAATTAAACAATTTAACCTTGCCTATATATATGGATTATCAGGCAACAACGCCACTAGATCCAAGAGTAATGGAGGCAATGTTGCCATATTTTACTACCAAGTTTGGGAATCCTCATTCACGTAGCCATTCTTTTGGCTGGGAAGCAGAACACGCCGTTGAAGAGGCAAGGAGTAGAGTAGCAAGGTTAATAGGAGCAGATACTAAAGAAATTATTTTTACCTCTGGTGCAACTGAGTCTAACAACCTTGCAATAAAGGGAATAGCAAAATTTTACGGCAATAAGAAAAATCATATTATTACCGTAGTCAGTGAACATAAATGCGTACTTGATGCTTGCAGGCATTTAGAGCAAGAAGGGATAAAAATCACATACTTACCGATTAAACCAAATGGAATAATCGATTTAGAAACTCTAAAAAATGCCATTACCGATCAGACTGTGTTAGTGTCAGTTATGGCGGTTAATAATGAAATAGGTGTTGTTCAGCCTTTAAAGGAAATCGGGAAAATTTGCCGTGAAAGAGGTGTTTTCTTTCATTCCGATATTGCTCAAGGTTTTGGTAAAATTCCAATTGACGTTAACGAGTTTAATATTGATCTTGCCAGTATCTCAGGGCATAAAATTTATGGTCCGAAAGGAATAGGGGCCTTATATGTAAGGAAAAAACCTCGGGTGCGTGTTACGCCGCTCATAAACGGTGGTGGACAGGAGAGAGGTATGCGTTCGGGTACGCTACCTACTCCTTTAATCGTAGGGCTTGGCATGGCTGCTGAAATAGCGTATAGTGAGATGGAAAAAGATACTAAGCATGTAAATTACTTATTTGACAGATTTTTAAATAATATATATAGTCGAATTTCAGAAGTTTATTTAAACGGTGATAAAGATCCAAGATATAAAGGTAATCTAAATCTAAGCTTTGCTGGAGTAGAGGGAGAAGCAATTATCCTTGCCATTAAAGATTTAGCGGTTTCTTCCGGTTCTGCTTGTACTTCTGCCTCTTTAGAGCCTTCATATGTTTTACGTTCCATGGGAATAGGTGAAGAGCTTGCCCATACTTCGATTAGGTTCGGCATAGGTAGATTTACTACCGAGCAGGAAATTGATTACGCAGTAAATTTAATATGCTCAAAAATCGATAAATTAAGGGAATTAAGCCCTCTTTGGGAAATGATGCAAGAGGGGATTGATTTGAAAAAGATTAAATGGGCTGTACATTGAGAATATTAATGTCATCCCGTGGTCCCATGAACCGTATGTCATTCCCACTTTCGCGGGAATGACATAACACTATGGGGAATAACAAAATTGAAAATAAATTTTAGAGAATAACAATGGCTTATAGCAAAAAAGTGATAGATCATTATGAAAATCCTCATAATGTCGGGTCACTTGATAAAGAGAAAAAAAACGTCGGAACGGGACTAGTTGGAGCTCCTGCTTGTGGTGACGTGATGAAGTTACAAATCGAAGTTGATGATGACGGGATTATTACAGATGCTAAATTTAAAACATTCGGCTGCGGTTCAGCTATTGCTTCAAGTTCTTTAGTAACGGAATGGGTTAAAGGAAGATCAATAAATGATGCTGGAGAAATTAAAAATACTGAGATAGCACAAGAATTATCGCTCCCGCCGGTAAAATTACATTGCTCACTACTTGCTGAAGATGCAATAAAAGCAGCTATTGCCGATTACAAACAGAAAAAAGAAAGCAAATAAAGACTCTTAAAACATGAAAAATGTTATTTCATTAACCGATTCTGCTGCAAAGCAAGTAAAATTGCTAATAGAAAAACGAGCCAAGCCTACCTTTGGTGTTAGGGTACGGGTTAAGTCAGGCGGTTGTGCCGGTCAGACTTATTATGTTGAATATGCTGATAGTAAAAATCAATCCGATGAAGTAGTTGAAGAAAAGGGTGTACGGATACTAATCGACCCAAAAGCATTAATGTATATTCTAGGTTCTGAAATAGACTATGTAGAGACTAAATTCAAATCCCAATTCACTTTCACCAATCCTAACAAAAAAGCAGGTTGCGGCTGTGGCAAATCCTTTAGTGTGTGATAATCCCACTTGATTAATTACCCACCATATGTTATTCTTCTATTCTAGAATGCAAGGAAAGTAATTTATATGGCACAAGCATGTATATTAAAACCTGGTATAAAAGGAAGAATAACGCTTGGTAAATTAAAGGAGTAAGTAGTTTTCTATTGTTAATAGTAAAAAAGGACAAATTATTTTAGACCCTTATACGGAAATACCTTTAAAAGAAAGTTGGCTATTTAATAACAACAAGGTTTTAAGCAATTAAATAACGGTATTAAAGACTCTGCTAAAGGACAAGTTAAATTTATAGAAGATTTCAGCAAATATTTAGATGAGGACTTTTAAAATTCTTTTCACTATTCAGGCTAGTAAAGATTTGGCAGAACTTGAAAATAACAAAGGATTAGAAAAACGTTTAAAATCAGTAAAAAAAACACTAGCATATTTACAAGCAAATCCTCGCCATTCTAGCTTAAATACCTATAAATATAAATCTATTAAAGGAAACTAACGGAGAAGAAATATTCGAAGCTTATGCTGAAAATAATACTCCTGCTGCTTATAGAATTTTTTGGCATTATGTACCAAACAAAGATAACATCACTATTCTAGCAATTACGGCACATCCATAAAAAGCGGGTTGCGGCAAATCCTTTAACGTATAACACTTAATATAATTTAAAATATGTTTAACTGGATTTATAATAAAATATTCTCTTATCCTTCACCTAAAATTGAAAGCTTACAACAAGAACTAGAAAAAATACTTCAGTTATTTCCTAAGTTTAGTGAAGAAGAAAAGAAAATAAGGGCTAAAATTAGACTAATGAGAGATAGTGATATAGAAGATGATAAAAAATCTATTCTAGAAGCAATAATAAAATCGCTACAAGACATTAAACCAAATGACTCTTACATTCTGCTTGATCTTCAGCATTATAAACAGATCCATTTAGGTAATATGATGTTTTCTCACTTTTCTTCTGATTCGGCATTGTGGATTTTTAAATATTATCCAAATTTCATCAAGAGCGGTTTATATTATTTAATAAAAATGAGCATGGAATCAAAATAATTCAAGGTAATAAAATACATGACCTTGATCAAATAAATGGGATAGAGATTGAACAAGAATATGGATATTTGGTTTATAATATTAAAGTTGATGGATTAGAATCTGCTGAATATGTTTTAAATTTCAGCGATTCTGATAAAAAAAATGCCGTTGTTGGAGGAAATCTTAAATTTAATAATCAAGGAGTCCCTTTCTCTATTATCGCAGAGAATGTAGGAAATATAGGTTTTGATTTAAGAGCAGCCTCTACTTTTCAAGAGATATTCGCAAAATGTTTTCGTACTTTTGTTGTTCTATGAAAATATATGATTTTAAAAATAGTCATATTGTAGGAGGAAAAGATACTAGTGGACATTATGGATATGTTAATGATACGAATACAACCGGATTTTTAGACAAGTTTCAGAATAATGAAGTTGTATTCTATGAAAATCCCAATGGTAATTATTGTTTAGGTAATCAGCCTGATATATTAGGATAAATTAATGGATTGCATGATAGGGTAGATTACGAATCCCACTGCATGTTATTCTATTAATATTTTAGACCTCAAAATGTCTTACTGGATTCCTGCTTTCGCAGGGATGACATCTAAGGCTATTTATTGCAAGAAAAATCATGCAAATCACCGGAAAATGAAATCTCCCAGCCTACCTCCTCGCTATGATTAGGACCGCTTATACTATTATATTTAACTAAATTCTGAATAGAAGTACCGTAATTTTGTGAAATTTTTGATAAAGTATCTCCTAATTTTACTGTATGCTTACCTTTACTTTATTCCCTGGATAAATCTTATCAGGATTAGCTTTAAATTGTTCATTACTTGGAATAGTTAGCAATTGATTAACTGTTAGCCCATTTTTTGTAGCAATATGTGATAAAGTGTCTCATGATTTCACTGTATAAACTTTAGCGGTGCGATTTGGCATATTAACTCCTAAGATTATTTTTGATAGCTTAAAAAAGCTATCAATCTTTTGTTTAGCAATCAAGAGTAAAATAGTTATAGTAGTTTTAACTATTGCTAAAAATCATTATTTCAGCTATTTTAAAGCTATTTCTTTAAATCAAATTATTATGTCGCAAAAATTAGGTTTCTGGGCGGTTTTTGCCTTAGTAACCGGCAGTCAAATCGGTACTAGCGTTTTTATATTACCGCTAAGTTTAGCACCGTTCGGTATATATAGCGTTTGGGGCTGGGTACTTTCATTATTCGGTGCTATGAGTATAGCCCTTGTATTCTCATCCTTATGTGCAAAATTTCCTAAAACAGGCGGTCCTCATGTTTATGTACGAGAGAGTTTTGGGGATAAAATAGCTTTCTTCACCGGTTTCACTTATTGGGTTATATCGTTTGTCAGTACAAGTATAGTTGTCATTTCGGCGATAGGTTATCTAACGCCTTTTTTTCAATCACAAGCGATTTTGGATTTAATATTACAGATAATATTATTAACTGCTATTACAATTTTAAATTTAAAAGGTCCTAAAGTAGCAGGAAAAGGAGAGTTTTATTTAACTCTCTTAAAATTTGTTCCGCTGCTTGTAGTAGGTTTAGCTGCATTATCTCATTTTAATATAGATAATATAGTTATTGCTAAGGAAGTAGAGAATTTAAGTATTACGACTATTATGGGAAGAGTTGCACTGCTTACTTTTTGGGGATTTATTGGGGTAGAGTGTGCAACTACCACGGCAGGAGCGGTAAAAGATCCGGCAAAGACTATTCCAAGAGCCATAATAGTTGGCACTTTTTGCGTAGCGGTGTTATATATTATTAATAGTATAGGTATAATGGGATTAATCCCTGCTTCTGAACTTATTAATTCTAAAGCTCCTTATGCCGATGCCGCTGCATTATTGTTCGGTGGTAAATGGGCAAGCGTAATTGCAGTTATAGCCTCGATTATATGTATAGGTACGCTCAACGCTTGGGTGCTGACTAGCGGACAGATTGCTCTAGGACTTGCAGAAGACGGGTTATTGCTGAAATTTTTTGCTAAGAAAAATAGCAATAACGCCCCAACTTACGGAATTATTGTAAGCTGCCTTGGCATTGTGCCATTATTAGTCTTTACGTCAAATGATAATTTTGCCGAGCAGATTACGCAAATAATAGATTTTTCGGTAATAGCATTTTTGTTTGTTTATTTAATTTGTAGCTTAGCTTTCTTAAAGGTAATTCTTAGTTCAAAAGAAAATTTTTCTTATTATTATTTACTTATAGCCCTAATATCGATTATCTTTTGTGCATGGATTATCTATGAAACACCTGTTAAAACTCTAATTATAGCTTGTTCTTTTACTATAGCAGGTGTTCCTTTATATTATGGGTGGTATAGAGGGAGGAATAGAACCAAATTGTAGCCTATGTCATACCGTGGCTTGACCACGGTATCCATTGAGTATTTTTTTAGATACCGCGATTAAGTCGCGGTATGACAGGTAGTGAATATGACAAAAACCCGCATTAATCTACTTAGAAGCTTATTCACAGAATATGATATAGACAGTTATATAATTACGTCTAACGATAAATATATGAGCGAATATGTACCTGAGTATGCCAAAAGGCTTGAATATATAACAGGTTTTACCGGTTCAAACGGTATAGTTATTATCTGTAAAGATATAGCATTATTCTTTACCGACGGGCGTTATTTAGAGCAAGCACATAAAGAGCTGGATTTAGAGCTTTTTAAGATTTTTGACTTAAAAGATATATCCACAACCTTAAATCAAGATACCAAAATAGGATATGATCCTCAATTATTTACTTGTCCAGCTATATCAAATTTAAAGCTCAATTTTCAGAAGATTAACGGAAATTTAGTTGATAAAATTTGGCATAATCAGCCATCAGAGCCAAACTCTAAAGTTTATTTACATGATATTAAATTTGCGGGTGTTAGTCATAATGATAAAATAAATAAATGTCGTAAAACCTTATTGTCATCCCGCGGCTTGACTTCGGGATCCAGTAATTATAATGAACAATATGCTCTAATCATTCTCGACAGCTCCTCCATATGTTGGTTACTAAATTTGCGGGCTAGTGACGTTGCTTATACACCTTTAATGTTTGCAAAAGTAATCGTTACGTCTACAAAATTATATCTATTTATTGATCTCGTAAGAATTGATGCCGCAATTATTAATGCACGTCCTGAAATAACAATTTTACCGGAAGAAGAATTTGAAAATATTTTAAAGGGTCATGACAATATTTTTATTGATGATACTATAGCCTCTGTTCATATAATGGACTTAATAGCTGATAAAAAAGTACAAAAAATTACCGATCCATGCTTAACGCTTAAAGCTTGTAAGAACGATGTAGAAATTAAGCATGCAATCGATTTTCATATTAAAGATGCAGTAGCTTTATGTGAGTTTTTTGCTGATTTTTCTCAATGTCATATCCGTGAAAACGGGGATCCAGAAAAACATAATATGGATTCCAGCTTTCGCGGGAATGACATATGGGATAATGAGAATGACGAATTGAACGAGTATTCCCTCGGTTTAAAACTTACAGAGTATCGAGCTAAACAAGAGGGCTATGTTTCAGATAGTTTTCCTGCTATTTGCGGATTTCAGGAGAATAGTGCCATTATTCATTATAGAGCTGTTCTGGAAAATGCTAAAAAAATTATAGGGCAGGGGATATTACTGATAGATTCCGGCGGTCAATATAGTGGTGCTACTACCGATATAACAAGGACAATCATGATAGGTACACCGACTGATGAGCAGAAAAAGCGTTATACACAAGTACTTAAAGGACATATTGCTTTAGCTAACGCCAAATTCCCAAAACATATCATCGTAGGAGCTAATCTTGATATACTAGCTCGGCAATATTTATGGCAAGAAATGCTAGATTATCCACACGGTACAGGGCATGGAGTAGGGAGCTTCTTGACTGTTCATGAAGGACCCCAAAGCATAAATCTTCGTAATAGAACCGTACTTCAAAAAGGTATGATTCTATCTAACGAACCTGGTTTTTATATTTCTGGAAAATACGGAATTAGAATAGAAAATTTAATGTATGTAAAAGAAAATAGCGGATGGCTTGAATTTGAAACCTTAAGCCTAGTACCTTATGATAGTAAATTGATTGATACGAAACTACTTAATATTGATGAAATAAATTATATTAAGGAATACTATAACAAAATTAGAGCTAAAATTTATGATTTATTATCTCCGCACGCGAGGGGTTGGCTTAACAATGAAATAAATTTATTTTTACAATAATGATTGTAATTGACGCTCCCGCTATTTATTGGTATAAAGTCTATACATTCTAATTTATACATTGGGACGTCGCCAAGTGGTAAGGCAACGGTTTTTGGTATCGTCATTCGGAGGTTCGAATCCTCCCGTCCCAGCCATTCGTCAATTTTCAATATTTCTCTGAGCATAATCTATTAAATGTTCTATAATCTATATTATGGAAAATAAATGATATATTTATGGTGCATTCGATTGGATTTGAACCAACGACCTTTGCCTTCGGAGGGCAATGCTCTATCCAGCTGAGCTACGAATGCAAATGTTGTCATTGTTAATGTTGTCATTAGATTGCGAAATAACAACGATTAATACGATTAATAAGAACGGTCTAAAATAAATCTAATAATCGAAAACAAATAATCTTTATAGATATTCTGAACCGGAATTTTATTTAATAATTTATTTATTTCATTTTCTAAGTTACTCAAATAATTAATTGTTTCATTGTAGATTTTATGCTTTACCATTAAGTCACGTATTTGCATAAACTCATCATTAGTACGCTTATCGCATTTAATTATATTTTCAAGCCAAAGATGCTTATCTTGCTCTAGCTTATTATATAAAAAAATCAGTGGTAACGTAACTTTTCCTTCTAAGAAATCATCGCCGATATTTTTGCCTACCTGTTTATCATTACCCAAATAATCAAGTAGATCATCTATAACCTGAAATATCGTTCCGAGTAATTTCCCAAAGTCCCGCATATCTTTAGAAATATGGTCTACCTGCTCTGCTATAATAGCTCCAACTTCACAAGAAGCACCAAATAACTCAGCAGTTTTAGACTTAACTATTTGGCGATACTCTTCTATAGTTATAATACGTCGCTCATTGAGCTTAACTAGCTGTATTACCTCCCCTTCGGAAATAATTGCTGAAGCTTTAGCTAGAACATTCATAGCTTTAATAGAGCCGGAAGCTACCATTAACTTAAAAGACTGACTAAATAGGAAATCACCGACTAAAATACTTGTTTTACTTCCCCAAATAACGTTAGCCGTAGGTTTGAATCTTCTTAAAGTGCTGTCGTCTACCACATCATCATGAAGCAATGTAGCGGTGTGAATGAATTCAACGGCACTTGCGAGCTTTATATGATTATCGCCTTTATAATCAAATATTTTAGCGGTTATTATAGTTAAAAGCGGACGAATTCTTTTACCGCCCGCCTCTAGTAAAGATTTACCGACCTTTTCTATTAACTCTTCATCACTTTTTAAACAGCTAATGATTAAATCGTTTAACTTAGTTACTTCATCTTTTAAATCTTGCTGTATTTTTACTATAATATTCATGGTATTTTTTTTCATTGCTAGAGTCCTGTTAGTGTCATACTGCGGCTTGACCGCGGTATCCAGAAAGTACTAATAGACCCTGTGATCAAGTCACGGGGTAACAATCTCAGGCAACATACATTCCTCTAATATTTTTTGATTAACACTCGGAATTAACTCCATAATTTTTTCTTTTACGTTTTCTCCGGGTTTCACTTTTTTTACTGCTGCTTGGTATAAAGATAAATAATATAAAGGTATAAGTTTATTTATATTATCTATAGTACCTATTTTAGCTTTGTTTAAATCGGATAAATCAAACTCATACTCAATGCTAGCGTCAATTAAATTAGATGAATTCGGGTGATCGGAAATGGTTTTTAAAAATGATTTTAGAGCATCTCCGTATACTTCTTTGCTCTCGTTGGATAAGTTTTTAAAATCACCTACCCCATATACATATAGACTTAAAACATCTATTATTTTAGAGTAATCATTAATTACTATCGTACCTTTACTGTAAGAATCTTTAAGAGCATTTACTATAGTTTCATTTGTTATATTAAATCCTGATGCGTTTGAATATAGACTTAAAGCATTTATCTGTGCTCTAGTTAATTGATTTAATTCAGTAACTAAATTAATATTTAAATTGAAATTATATTGCCTATCTTCAAAAATATTAAATTGTTTACTATTATTTAAAATATAGCTTAGTTCATTATTAAAATCTTTATATAGATTATTATCGGAAAGTTTAAACAGATAGGTTTGCCTATCGTAATATTTCTTTATAAATTCTAAAGAACCTATTATAAAACCAGGTTTTAGCTTAAATTGCGAATCTACCAAAAGATCAATATTATTATTGCCGAAATCGTTTAACTTACCTTTATATAGTAAATTAATATTATTTTCAAAGTTATTACTATTTATTTTTGCATTAGTAACTTCAATTGTTAAATCTTTAGCAATATCTTTAAAATGTAAACTACCAGTACTAATCAAGAAATTACCGGAAAATTTGAAGTTATTATTCCAAGCTGGTCTATATAATAATAAGCCGGCAGGTATTATTCTATCTTCAAGGTTACTTTTTACTATTTCGGTTTCATAATAAATTTCTAATTTTTGCGGTATATTATCAAGGAAATCTTGTTTACTTGTATAATACTTACTTTTGTCAAATAACATAGTAAGCATAGTATGATCTTCTTCATATAATTTTTGATTATCGACTAAGTCAAAAATGTCTGTTTTACTGGAAGTAAACTCAATATTTTCTATTAAATTTATAATTTCAAATAAATCTTTTTTTGATCGTACTATTTCAAATAATTTAAAATTTAACGGTATTTTTGTTGACAATATACAGTTCTCATTATAGAATCTTACTCCGAAACCTCTTTGAACCGGCTTAAATTTTCCTAATGCTTCTCCGGAAAAATTTATAAATAATTTCTGCTTAAGTAAATCATAACCAATATTTATCGGTGTAGTAAATTCAATTGCTCTATTAATACTCTCTTCTTGCCAATTAACTACTGAAATACCCCATTTAAAAGGAAAACCATAGGGCTGAACTTTAGAAAATTTAATAAGATATTGCTGATTAGGATTATTATTAGCCTCTTCTATATTAAGGTTAGTATCGGCATATTTTTGATTTATGGAGTGTGATAAAGAGAACATAATAGTAAACCACAGACCACTATATGCGAGTATAATAAAGATAGTTATAAATAATATTATTTTAAGAATTTTTTTCATTTTTTTAGGTATGTTTATATATATGTCATCCCTGCAAAAGCCTTTTTAGGCATTGCCTGCATGGATCAAAAACCTACGCGAGAATGACATGGCTGCCCTGCAACAAAACCCTTTCGCAGGAATGACATATATCTTCTACTTACACAGCTCTATATATTCCTTATTCAATTTTATAACGTTCCAAATCCATAAACTCATTATAACTATAAAAATTACCAATAAATATATTATAATAGAATCAAAGGTAGCAGTCGGAATAATAATAAATATCAAAGACTGGATAAATGCTCCAAGCGATTTACCGAATTTAGTACCTATTACCTCTACGGCAGCTTTTCCCTTAGTTCTAAGCTCTAAGGATAAGGGGATATACGCCATTTCTTTTGTTGAATCGAATAATGAATATTTGGACGATTTACTAAGTATGTTCTGAATTGCTCCAACAATAATCGCTGCATATAGAAGATTAAAATCACCGAAACATGCTCCTATTTCTTCAATAAAAATTATAAAAATAAAAAACATCAAGCCGGTAATAGACAACATAATAGGGGTTAATAATGCAGAAATGAGCCAACCGAGTCTTCTAAGAATATTGCTGCCTATTATCATGAAGGTAACGCATGATATCCCCATCCAAATATTAAACCTGCCCATAAAGTTAACATAGTCTATAGTGTTTGGGTATAATTCTTTTATTTTTGCTTTCCAAGGTCCTTCGACTATATTTATTAATAATCCATAACAAATTATTAGTAAAGCAATACGACCTATATCTTTTGAGTGAATTACTAATTTGATACTTTCAATTACCGAAAGTTTTGTTTTCGTTTTAGCCGTAACTTTTTTTGTATCTAAAACATTTATGGAATCCGTTAAAATAAATCTATTTATTATTCTAAATAGAAGCATAGCCATTATTCCTGCAGTAACAATAATTGACATGAGTGGCTGAAGCATTATAGCATTTCCGGCAGATGCATTAAAAAAATCTGGTAATAATTCTGAATCAATGACATCCTGCCCACTTGAGAACAAGACAAGTACGCTGCCTGCTATTATAAGACCGATATTGCCGACCATGCCAAGAACTGGATAGAATCTTTTAGCTTTAGAAGTATCAAAAATGTGATTGGCAAACTGCCAAAACATTAAGTTTATGACTACTGCACTCCATAATTCCGAGAAAATATACATCAATGCATAACTCCATTTATTACCTATTTTAATGAACCATTTAAAATTAGGGTATGAAGCCATTAAATGATTTATCATTTCATCGTTAGGATGATAAATATCTTGATTGGGATAAATAATATAGGCAAATAATAAGAAAAATAGTAAAAAACTGCCGACTATAATGTAGAAAATATATTCAAAATTTAATTTATTACTAAGCTTAACATAAAGTACGGTAAAAATTACGCAGGAGGGTAATACTAACCATAATTTTAAGAAACTAATAATTTCAGCCCCCATAGAAGGTACTACTAAACTATCTTTGATAGATCTTAAAGCCCCAAAATTAAAAAGGATACATAACATCATTAAAGCCATAGGTATAAATAGCTTTAATTCTTGCCTTTCTATAGGCCAAATTATTTCTTTAACTTTTTCAAAGAAAACTTTATGCGGTGACATTTTTATTGTAACCTTACATATTAAAGTTAAATTTTAAATATCTTAAGTGCTAAAGTCAATTCAAATAATTAATTTATACTACTCCAAGGTGTTATGTCTCTATATCGCCAGTAGTATTTTGTCATTTTATCTAATTTGTCCTGATTTGTCTTCCATAGTTCATGCTTATCGGTAGTCCATGGCTTAGGTCCTGCATAGTGTAAAATGAAGTAAGAAAAATAAGGGCTTTGATTCTCAAAATATGTCAAAAAGTTCCATCTCATTGACAAAGGATAAATGTAATCATGAAAAGCTATATTGAACACATCTTGATCAGGAAACAAAAAGTCACATTCTGATTTTTTTATAGTTTCTAATATCATAGATTCAGTTTGTTTTTCTCGCATATTTTTTAAGTTTAAAAATACTACCCCGCTATTTTTGTAAGAATGAGCCATATTCCCTTTACATTCTTTTATCAATTTATGATTACAATATGTAATACCTGTATCTATGCTACCTGCGGCAATATAATTACTCATATCTATTTTTTTAAGAGCATTCAAATCATGCAACACTACAATATCCGCATCAAGATATAATATAGAGTCTAGATGAGGAAAGATTTGATCAAAATATAACCTATATATTACTAAACTAGGCCAATTATCCGAAAATTTTATTTTCTTATCAGTTAAAACTTGATTTAATATATTTTCAGGAAAAGTAGTAAAGTCTATAGAATAATCTCTGAGATATTTCATGGAAGCTAATTTTTCCATTGATTCTTGACTAATAGGGTCATTAGAATCCATAACAACATGAAATCTATAGAAACTATCTAAATCGCTATTCAGTAAACTAGAGGCTATTACTGCACCGGCATGAATAGCAAATTGATCATTAATAGTTAATGCTATATCGAGTATGTTATTTTGCCTTATACCAGTTAACTTAATTACATTTTGTATTGCTTCTATGGCAAGCTTATAATCAGTTTGTATAGTTTTTTCATTAAAAGATGACCTGCCTAGTAAATGAATTAAGCTAAGCCTATATAAACATCTAGCAGTAAGTTCCGGTATATTAAGAGAGATTAAACTATTTAAAAAAGGAATCTCATCGACTGTATAACCGCTATAATATTTTAGGAAATCATCATCATTTTTTATTTCTAATATTTCTTTTACTTCCCCTTCGTGACCTAAAATAATGAGTTTAGCTAAATTAACCGCAGCTTTTTTAGTATAGAAAGTATCTAAACCGTAACTACCGTTTTTAATCGCTTTATATTGCTGGACTAAAGTAGCATTGTTGTCTAGATAAAGACGTAGTAAGCAATCATAACCCTTTGCTACCTCTAAACGCATCATTCCGTCTTCTACTTGAAAAGAGCAAATTTTTTCTAATCTTGCTTTATCTCTTGAGTTTAAAGATTCACTATCTTCTAATTGTTCAAGTGCTAGATCAAAATTTAATTGATCTTCACGTATGGTACTATAGAACTTTTTATAACTATAAGTCCTAATATCCATAATACAACTTGTATTTTTATGCATTCTGTAATTACTTATGAAAAAAGTAGCAATAACTATTATCATTAGAAAAATACAAAAGGATAATATTAAATTCGTACGAGACATTATATATTTATAAAAAATTAATGTACAGATTTTAACAATTAATAACAAAAAGAACAATATGAGATTGCCACGTCGTTGCTAGTGCAACTCCTCACAATGATGGTGATTTGATAAAAAATTAAAAGCAAAAGTTTGGTCCGGCATCTTGCAGTTTGTTTTTAAACATATTTACGCACGAGATTTATTAAAGAGATGGCAAGAAGTAGCTGATCTTTTACCTGAATTTATTAAAATGAATATTGGTATAGATTATATAGAGCTATTTTGTCCTACACCTTGAATAAGATTAAGGACAATGATAAAATAGAAATAGAAAAAATGCTTAAATCGCATTTAAACCCTGAAGTAGGAGGAAAACTTATGAATAGCTTAGCTCATAGCTGGAAACACGAAAGTATTGAAGAAGGTAGAAAAATAAAGAGAAAATTATTATAGCTAAAAAGATGCTATCTATAAAAGAGCCTATAAATAAGATTATAAACTTTGCAGGTTTAAAAAAAAAGAAGAAATTGAGAAATTAAAATAACATAATTACATTACATGCTGCAAATAAACAGAATAATCACATTTTTGTATAGCTACAGGTATATATAAAATTCATGTCAAATAACTCTCGTTCATGTATTATTTGGTTGTTTGGACTTATTAGCGGTTTTAATCTAATGATTACCAGTAATACTTTAAATTATTGGCTTGCTAAAGAAGATATAGCACTGCAAACAATCGGTATATTATCATTCATAACGCTTCCCTACTCTATTAATTTCTTGTTAGCACCGATTTTTGATGCAGTGCAAATTAAATATTTAAACAAAATATTTGGTCATAGATTATCTTGGATTTGCTTAACTAGTACTGCGTTAATATTTCTTATATATATTTTCAGCTTTCTAGATCCTCGTACTAATCTAGTATTATTTACCTTTATGGCTTTAATTATTTCTTGTTTTAGTGCTGCCCAAGATACTATATTAAGTGCTTTAAGAACGGAAATAGTACCTAAAGAATCGCTTGGGTTTACTTCAGGAATATATATATTCGGTTATCGGGTCGGTATGCTTTTAGCCGGTTCCGGAGCTATTTATTTATCTATTTATTTTACATTTAATGAAATATATAAAATCTTTACCGGCTTAGTATGTATTTATTTAATTTTATTGATTGTAGCTGCTAGATATACTAATTCTTTTGGTCTCGTTGAAGAAACAATATGTCATTCCTGCGGAAGCGGGAATCCAGAAAACAACGAAAATAAGAATGAATTTTTTATAAAACGTTATTATTCTAATTTCTTAAAGGTCTTTCTGGATTCCCGCTTCCGCGGGAATGACATCAGCCGCGCATACTTCATTATTCTTATATTAATTTTCCTAGTATTATATAGATTACCGGATAACTTAATCAATGTTATGATTAATCCGTTTTTGCTTCATCTTGAGTATGATGCTTTTGAAATAGCAAGTGTTGGAAAGTTTTGGGGTGTTGTAGGAGCTATAATCGGCGGACTACTCGGCGGCTTTATTATGAAACATAAAAATATATTAAATAGTATATTTTTATTTGGGATTATTCATGCTGTAGGACATATTTTATTTATTTTTCTTGAAATAAACGGTAAAAATTCTTTGTTATTATTTATCACGATAGGAATAGAAAGTATTACCGGTGGTATGACGATGACTGCTTATATAGTTTTTATTTCTTCGCTATGCCAAGGTAAATTTCGAGCTACTCAATATTCTTGTCTTTCATCGATGATGGGAATTTCACGCTCAATTTTTCCTATAATTTCAGGCTATATGGTAGTAAATTTCGGTTGGCAAAATTTCTTTTTATTTACTACAATTATTACTATCCCATCTTTATTAATATTATTAAAGATAAAAACTAAATTACAATAATGAATGATATATTAAGTGCTTTTTTACATGGTATTGTTTTAGCTCTTGTTTTATATTTAATCAAGGAGCAAAATAGCCAAAGTGTAGTAAGGCTTCACCTAGCATAATTGCAGCCTCAATATGTGATATTATCCTTATATATGTATGGCAGTTCTGGGGATATCTTTGTTAATTCTTGAAATTTCTTGGTTAAAATTATCTATATTTATTGTTGGATTTATTTTCTTAATTTATATGGGATATAATACTTGGAATCAGCCGCTTACAATGAATTCTGGGGCTTTTTCAGCTAAAAAACAAATTTTATATGCTATATCGGTGTCAATATTAAATCCGCATGCAATTATGGATACGATTATAGTAATAGGTACTAGTGCTTTAAAGTATAACGGTATTGCAAAAATTATGTTTACCTTAACTTGTATATTTATATCTTTAATATCAGAAAGCTAAATAAAAGTAGTACGATTTTAACTATAATTAATAAGATCGCTGCTATTATTATTTGGGCAGTTGCTTTTTATATTGGAGTACAAATATTGTATGAAATCGGTTTTATTAACTAGAAATATTGAAGAAAATAATGAAACTATAAAAGAAATAAGTAAATATAATTTAGATTTACGTTATATTCATTGTCCTTTAATTAAATATGAAATTCTAGATTTTAATTATTATATTTTAGATAATTACTCAAATATAATAATTACTAGTAAATACTCAGCAAATATCTTAGTCGGTTATAACTTAAAACAAGATATTTGGGTAGTAGGTAGTAAGTCAAAACGATTATTAGGCAAGAAAGTAATTTATACTGCTAAAAACGTGGAAGATTTGATTAAGCATTTTCCTCCTGATTTATATGAGCAGACTATATATTTATCTTCAAATGAAATTACTAAAGATTTACCTAATAAAATAGCTAGACATATCATTTATAATGTAGAATATTTGAATGAGCTGCCCATATCTATTATAAAAAAGTTAGAAAAAAATATTGATTTTATATTACTTTATTCTCAGAATAGTGCTAAGACTTTTATAAGATTATTACTTCAAAATAATTTACTAGAATACTTACAAGATAGCCTAGTTGTAGCCATAAGTTTGAAAGTAGCAAATATAGTTAGACCTTTTATAAAAAATGTGGTTTATTGTGATGACCATAACCCTAATTATATAATCAAGTTATTATCTGAAAATGCAAAAATTCGATAGTTTATTTAAAAGCAAAAACATCTTTTGTATAGCAATAGTAATATTTGTCTTATCTTCTTTTACTTTTTATCATAATAGAGCCGATATTTTCAAATTGTTTAAAAGTGAAAATAAAGATTTAAGCCAAATTCCTGATCAAGCAGTAAAAAATAAAGAAAATACTACCTTAGAAGAAAAGGAAGCAGCCCATCTATTATCTACTAAGTCGCTTTTAAATTACGTAAGTTCTTTAAAGTTTCCTGAAGCACCGGAACCGGGTTCCTCGGTCAAGCTACGGGATCATAATTTAGAAGCTCCTATTAAATCATGTTCAGTGGATTATATTAATTACTTATTAAATATAAATCTGTTAGTATATAATTTCATGCAGGATAAAGACTATAGTAAGGAGTTAAGAATAGTAAAATCCCGCCTACTGCCTCAAGATATAAGAAATATTTTAAATAACTTAGAAGCATATAATAATAAGTATCTTTTTGCTAAATCAAGTAGTACGGAAGTAGTTTTTCCTACCAACCATAAGTGGCTGGAGAAATTTATCAAAATTGAGAAAAAACCTTCTGCTATGATGATAAAAGAACAAGATAAAATTCTAATTTTAGAGAAATTAAACTATCTAATCAATTTTCTTTATTCAGAAAAATTTATGCAGGAGTGTGTAAATAAAGATGTTTAGGTTATTATTAATATGTGCTACTTTTTTACTGCTTTATTTAGGGTTTACTTTAATAGAGAGCTTTGATTCCAAAGTTTTTATTAGTTTATATGATTATAATATTGAGACTACCTTGTTCTTTAGTCTTATTTTATGGCTTTTATTACTAATTTCTTGTTTTATTGTAATTAGGTTTTTAATATTAATTATCGCTTTACCGTCTACAATACATAATATTTTTAATAAACGAAAAATTAATCATGAGAGATATGCTTTAATTTTAGCTTTTGCCGAGTATATTATGAATAATAAAGCTAAATCTGCTTCAATTGCTCGCAACAATTTATCTTCTGAAGATTTAAAAGATTCTCAAGAATCCCATAATTTAATCTTAGCCGTAACTGAAGAGGATATAGATAGAAAAATTTCCTATTTTCAAAAACTTATTACATCTAAAGAATTTGTTTTTTACGGTAGCAAAAACCTAGCAAAACTTTATTATGATAAATCTTTGTATGAGAAAGCAGAAAATTACGCAACAAAGGCTTATAATTTTAATGAACTTGATAGTGACAATTTAATTACTTTAATGCGTTGTTATGCTAGACTTTCTCTATGGACAAAATTTATTTTTATAACAAACAAGCTCGCAAAATTTCATAAACATGATTCTATGCCGGAAATTGCTGAGTATTATTTATTAGCAGCAAAGCAAGAAGTAGAAAGTAATAATACGGCTAATGCTATAGATTATTTAGAAACAGCTATAGATTTAAATTTTTATAACGATGAATTACTAGAATGTTACTTTAATTTAAATGATAAGCTTAATGTTAATAAAAAGACCAAAATATTAAAAGATGCTTTTCGTATTATCCCCTCTTTAAAATTAGTGCAGCTATTTAAAAACTTTACTTCTCTATCAGATAGGCAAATTTACGAAGAATTAACTAGGGAGTTAGATGCTACAAAAGATGAAATATTAATTTTGGCAATAGAAGCTTATTTAGAATTATAGGTGTTGTTGTATCATGTCATTCCTGCGAAAGCAGGAATCCAGAAAAAAATAGTCTTAGATTCCCGCTTTCGTGGGAATGACATAAAACGAGCCATGCAACGAAGCACTTCACTACGGCATTGTTGCATGGCTCGAAAAACCTGCTGGGCGTCACCCCGTGGCCAAGCCACGGGATGACCAAGGTGAAATTGATCAACGTGGGCAACGCCTACTCGTAATGACGGATAAGATAAAACCTAATATAAAAATAGTTTCTTTTGGCTCTTACTAATTGCTTTATTTACATTGTTATTATAGTGATGATAATTAGATTGGATCGTTATTAAATAATCATTTATTGCTTTAGAAAATTCTTCAGTTTTATAACGAAAGAAATGGTCCGCCCCATTGATAATTTTATAATCAACTTTAATATGGGATTGTTGCTTAGATAATCTATTTGCTAGGTCTTTTACATCATCTGCCGATACTATACTATCATTATCTCCCTGTAATATAAACCCTGGAATAGGACAAGGTGAAAGGAATGAGAAATCATATTTATGAATTGTATTAACCGGCGGCGAAATAGCAATAAAGTGATTTATTTCCGGACGTCTCATTACAAGCTGCATAGCTATCCACGCTCCGAAAGAAAAGCCTAATATCAGGTTGGACTTAGCATTTGGGTTATTCTGCTGTAACCAGTCGATGGCTGCCCCAGCATCAACAACTTCACCGACTCCATTATCAAATTTACCTTGCGATCCCCCTACTCCTCTAAAATTAATACGTAAGACGGTATAACCGTTATCTGCTAAAATTTTATAGGCATTATAAACTACTTTATTATTCATATTACCCTCATATAAAGGATGAGGATGAAGAATTAATGCAATAGGGGCATTAGGTGCGGTAGCTTTTGCATATCTGCCTTCAATCCGTCCTTCCGGACCGTTAAAATAAATTTGCGGCATAATTATTCATAATATTTAATTTGTTCGATATGATATTTTACCACTTTTTCTTATTAGTGCAACTATTCTTATATTTTAAAACACTATCGCTAAATAATCGATTGTATTGACGCATGCTGCCATATATACTAAAATAGCGGATAATAATAACTGAATGGAGCTATATTATTATGAATCATACGCGTCAAGTTAAGGGATGTTTATAAGTTTAAGAGAAGATAAAGTAGATTTTTTTGTTTTCCTATATTTATCTTTTAAGCAAAAACTTACCCAAGCTATTCGTAAATTTTTAAAGAAGTTTTT
>NZ_BAABMM010000028.1:0-9539 GCF_045865205.1 Candidatus Rickettsia kedanie
TATGTAATAATTGATACATTCTTTCTATGCTACAATCAGCATCACTCAAATTACCCAATACTAATGCTTGTACAAACGAACAGCCGGTTAATTTTCTTCTCCTCTTGATGAAACCGCTGCTAATTGCTTACTTACTTTCCTTAACTTGACGCGTATGATATTATGAATACAGTAGATATTAGATTACATGTTTCAGCAGATATAAAGACAGAAGCAGAAAAAATATTTAAGCAAATGGGGATACTATGTCGGAAGCCATGAGGATATTCCTAAATCAATGTATCAATAGCGGCGGTTTGCCTTTCAAACCACATATTAAGATTCCTAATAAAGAAACATTAGAATCATTTAAGCAAGCAGAAAACGGTGAATAAAACAATTTGAAAAATTTTTAGACGACATCGCTAAATGAGACAGATTCACTCTACTGTAATTTTTAATCGCGATTTAAAACGCTTATTTAAAACGCTTGGTTAAAAGAAGTAAAAATATAAAAAAATACAAGCAATAGTGAATATGCTTGTAAACAATATTGCTTTACCACAAAAATATAGACCTCATAAACTCATAACCCAAAATGGGAATATAATATTGAACCTGATTGGCTATTTAATATATGAAATAAAAAAAGATACAATTATTTTATATCGCACAGGAACATATGCAGATTTATTTTAAAGTCCATAGCAAATTATTTTTGTAATTTGCTATTTATTATGACCTAAGAAAATACTGCTCGCTCGACTGCGTCTGCACTATGTTGTACTAAATCCTTAGCGATTTCTTTAGTAACCATCTTTTTTAGACCATTTTTAAGTTCTTGTCTAACACATCCAAGCATCTGCGGTTCTGCTACAATAATCAATTCCTTATATTGAGCTTGATCAGCAGCCGTTACTTTCTCTAGATGTTTAATAACGCTCCTTGCTGCTTCTTTATGTTCTATATCTTTTAGCGAAGTATGCGGCTCAAATAACGAAGCCGGTGTAGATTTATTTTGGTAAAGGCTTTGTCTTTTTTCTCTATGGTGGTGATGCTCCTCTAAATCCAAAGATAATTTTAAAGGTTTATTAGTAGTAATTTTAATCCCAAACGCGTCGTAAAGCATCATTTGCTTACTATCGATAACTGCAATTAATTTTAACGGTGCTGTACTTACCATAAATACCTCCATAATAATATATTGGTCATTTTATGATAATACTAATTATTATATAAACCAATATTAATTTAATAATTTTTGCTTTTCGCTATTAATTATTTGCGCAACCTTATCATTTAGAATACGTACGTCTGTTTGCTCTACCTCTTCTTTTTCTATTACACCTATAATCTTTACCTTTATAGTTCCAGGTTGCTTAAACCAAAAACCTCTAGGCCAAAATAAACCGGCATTATGAGCCATCATTACAATTGGCACCTTAGTAATTGAAGCAAGTTTTACGGCACTCGGCTTAAAATGCACCGTTCTATCAGGTGGGACTTTGGTTGATTCCGGAAATATGATCAACCATAATCCTTCTTTTATTTTTTCCTGACCTTCTCTTAAAATCTGAGCAACCGAGCTATTAGTACCACGGTCAACCGCAATAGGTTTAACCATCCGCAGCCCCCAACCAAGCAAGGGTATATTAAATAATTCACGCTTTAATACCCAAGAATGTTTAGGAATAATCAGTTGCATAAACATTTGATCCCAAAAGGATTGGTGATTAGACACGACTATTGAGATTGCTTTCGGTAATTTCTCAAGTCCCTCTACTTCATATTTTAAACCGCAACAAATTTTTGCAAGCCATACAAAAGCATAAGAAAAGATAATGGCAATTCTATATCTTATTTGATCATTGACATTGAAAAATGTTACGGGTATGTAACATATAAGAAAACAAATAAATGTAAATAACGATAATAATCCGTAAAATGATAAAATTCTTAAACGCCACAGCATAATTATTAATTAATTATTAATTAAAATGGTACTTATAACATAAATTTATAGCTAGTAAAATAAATAAGGTATTATAATGAAAAAAACTGTTCTTTCCGGCGTGCAAGCAACCGGTTCTTTACATCTCGGTAACTATTTAGGTTCAATTAGACACTGGGTTAAAATGCAGGAAGAATATAATTGTTTTTTCTTCTTAGCAGATTTGCATGCTATCACGGTTGATATTAAGCCATCAGAACTTAATAATTCAATTATGGGGGTGCTCGCTGTTTATTTAGCAGCAGGGCTTAACCCTAATAAAGTAACGATTTTTGCCCAAAGTATGGTGAAAGAGCATGCAGAGCTTGCTTGGCTACTAAACTGTGTTACACCGCTTGGATGGTTAAAGCGAATGACGCAATTTAAAGATAAAGCAGGAAGCGATCAAGAAAAAGCTTGCCTTGGGTTATTTTCTTATCCGGTACTTATGGCAGCGGATATATTGATATATAAAGCTGATATAGTGCCTGTAGGTGAGGATCAGAAGCAGCATTTAGAGCTAACAAGATATATTGCAGGTGTGATAAATAGAAAATTTGATAAAGAAATTCTAACAGTACCTAAACCCCTAATTAATGGTTTAGGTACAAGAATCATGAGCTTACGGGATGGATTAAAGAAAATGAGTAAATCTGATATATCTGATTTCGCGCGTATTAATTTGAAAGATGATAATGACCTTATTCATCAAAAAATAAAAAAAGCCAAAACTGATCATTTAAGCTTTGTTAGCTATGATAAAGAAACAAGACCGGAAATTAGTAATTTATTAGATATTTATAGAAGTTTATCCGAAGAAAGTTTAGAAAAAATAATCAATAATTATCAGAACCAAGGTTTTACAAAATTTAAAGCAGATTTAGCAGAAATTATTATTACAAATCTACAACCGATACGTGATAAATATTTAGAATTAATAAATGATAAAGAATATTTATTAAAAATACTACGCAGTGGAGCAGAAAAAGCAAGAATGAGAGCTTCTGAAACGGTTAACGAAGTGAAAGAACAATTTGGATTTGTGATTTAAATTTGTATATTTCAAGATTTCCCTTGAAATATATAAGATTATTTGGTATGAATCTTCTTGGATAGGTGGCCGAGTGGTTTAAGGCACTAGTCTTGAAAACTGGCGTACAGGCAACCGTACCGTGGGTTCGAATCCCACCCTATCCGCCACAGCTCAGTTTATGAGATTATACTCTTTAATATTGTCTTTGTGATGTTTTAGTATACTTATCTAATAACACTCTCATCACTTTTTGATAAGAAACATGACTACGAGCTGCCTCTGATTTAAAAAATTCTATACTCTCTTTACTTATATTTCAAAAAAATCTTATAATTTGCAGCACAAAATACCAAAATTAAATCTTTTTAGAGATATCCACAAAACCTAAGGCCACATAAGGAATTTACATGAAAGAGGAAGGGATAAAAGATAATTATTCATTCGTAAGAAATTATAGATTAAATAAATTAAAAGAAGATAGTGTTTGTAAACTTAATTGGCTTTTTCTTCCCGGCGGTCCTGGTATGTGAGCTAATTACTTGATTGATTTTGTATCAAGATTAGACTTACAAGGTTCATTATTTATAGGGTATTTTCCTGGGGATGGCAATAATCGTAATACTGAAGAAATAAATTATGAAGATTGGAAAGAGTGCTTTAATAGAGGTAGTAAATAGATTAGCACCTTGTATACTAGTTACCCATTCTTGTAGTGGTATGTTTTCGTTAACTATAGATAATTTAGAAAATATATTAACCGGTTTAGTTATAATGAGTAGCACTCCGAATAATCCTTGGACAAAAGAAACTGCTAATAAATATAATTTATCGGATATAATCAATGATATAAATGAGTTATATGCAAACCCGACGGATGATCAATTAAAGACATTTTTTTATGCAAACATCCCATATATATTTTGTGAACATGAAATCCCAGTTGGAAAGCAATTATTAGCACTTTGTTCATATAATATAAAAACAAGAATATGGGCTAGTCAAAATTTTTATAACTCTTATAAATATAGCTGGATACCCAATAAATTACCGACATTAATTATTGGAAGCCACGATGATAAGTCGCTTCCTATCAAACTATTTTCAGAAAATACAAAATGGTCTCGTTCTAACATAAAAATAATCGAGCTATATGATACAGGACACTTTACTTGGTTGAGTTGTTTTGAGCGAATTAATGAAGAATTGTTAGGACTAGCAAAGATATAAATGAATTATGATTACTATAAGTATTGGTAAAAATCCTTAAGTATATTCCATAAATATCCGATATTTAAGGATTATACTCCTGAAATATCTATTTTGTTCAGTTGATTCAACATCATTTTAGCGGCTTTGATGCCGCCTTCTTTTGAGGTTTTTATATTGGTGATTTCAGTGTGGAAGGTTATTTTACTGCAATCGAGGTTACCAAGCATAAAATCGGTTTGTATATTATCCGCATCTAGATATTGTGAGTAAGCACCAATCGGTGTACGGCAATTAGCATCTAGATATTCTAAAAACGCTCTTTCGGGTTTTATTAGTTCACAGGTAGGAAGATGATTAATTTGGTTGCATATCTCAAGCATCGAATTATCATTTTGTCGTACCTTAACTGCAATGACTCCCTGCCCTACACACGGCAACATCTGCGCATATTCTATCAAATGACAATATTCCGGATTAAACGCTCCAAGCCTTTTCAGACCCGCATATGCTAAAATTGTTGCATCAACTTCACCGGTCATTAGCTTTTTTATTCTTGAATCAACATTCCCTCTAAAAATTGTTACCTTTAAATCCGGTCTTATTTTTTGGATAAATGCTTTTCTTCGCACTGCCGAGCTACCTATTACGGAATGTTGCGGCAGTTCTTCTATGGATTTATAATTTAAACATACAAAAACATCTCTGGGGTCTTCACGCTCTAAAACAGCGGCAATTACTAGCTCTGCAGGTATTCTACCAGGTACGTCTTTCAAAGAATGAACGGCTAAGTCAATTTTTTTATCAAGCAATGCTTGCTCTATTTCCTTTAAAAATAAAGCTTTACCCCCTATATCGTATAATGGTTTATTTTGGATTAAATCACCGCTAGTAATAATGGGTACTATTGCACAATTAATATCAGGAAAAAATTGTTTGATTTGCTGAATAACTAAATTAGTTTGTATTAAAGCAAGTGGACTGTTTCTTGTACCTATTCTGATAGAATTTATCATTTGTTTTCTACTATTTCAAAAGGGCTAGTAAAACTTAAAATATTACTGTTTATAATTACTTCATGATTCATAATAACCGGATGATTTACCTCTCCATGCCCTATTCCATCAGCTTTATAAGCTTCTATATGCGGAATATGATTTAAACAAAAACTTTTTATAGCTTGTTCTACAAACTCATCCCCTTTAGTAAAATCACCGAAAATTATTGCCTCTATATCGTCAAATATACCGGCATTTTTTAATTGAACTAGATTACGATGCACGGCATAGGCTTGTTCATTAACGTCTTCAAGCAGTAATATATTACCCTTTTTTAGGTCAATAGAAGTTCCTATTAACTTGCTAAAAACCGTTAAATTGCCGCCTGTTGTTGTACCTGTTATATTTTCCTCACTAATTTTATTTATAGATATAAGTTGTATTTCACTCTTTTTCCCTTCAAGAATATCTATTATAGGCATAAGAGCCTGATTAGTAGACGGTAGTAACGAGGTTAATACTGAACCGTGAATAGTTGGGATATTATAATGGTTATTTAGTAATAAATGCAAAACGGTAGTATCGCTATAGCCTATCAGGATTTTATCACCTTTTTGCTTTATATTAAAACAATCTTCTACAAATTCACTGCATCCATATCCACCGCGAAAAGCCCAAATGATTTTAACCTGCTCATTTTCCATAGTTTCTTTGAACATTCTCAGCCTTTCCTCTTTAGGAGAAGCGAAAAAAGGTAATTCATCACCTGAAAAATCTTATCATCTACTAAAGTTTTAAAACCATGTAAAGCTAGCATTTTAATAGCTTCCTTTAATGTATCTTGTTCATCCGGACAGCTTGACACCGGTACTATAATTGATATCAAATCTTGTTGTTTGTTAAAAATAATTTTTTTCATAGATAAGGATTTTAATATTATTCTCTTGTCCTCTTATGTCATTAAAATTATGATGGTTATACGAAGGTAAATTTCAAAAAGAGCAAGGAGTCTGCAAGGCGAGGAGCTGAGCGTATACTTAATACGTGAGTACCGCAGAACTTGCTAGACGACGACAATTTTTAAAATTTACTGAGTATAAGGCATCGTAAAAATAAACTTAGTCTTATCCTGTTTATCATTTTCTGCCCAAATTTTCCCGGCGTGCAGTTCTATTACTTTCTTACAGAGAGCAAGCCCTACTCCTCTACCTCCTGCCGGTGTACGTGTTGTAGAGCTTACGACAAATACGCCGAATATACTCTGCAATTCCTCTTTCAGTACTCCTATTCCATCGTCTTTTATACTAAATACAATACTGTCTTTCTGCTTTTGTAAATCAATTTTTATTATTCCCTCACTACAATAGCTGAGAGCATTAATTATTAAATTATCGAATGTGTGTTTAATATAATGAGGATCACAGTGAAATATTATATTCTCTTCAATATCAGATACAAAATTTAAGGTTTTGCCGTTTAGATATAATTTCTTACATATTTTAATCCTTTCATGTAGTAATTCGCTTAAGTTGATATCTTCTTTATTTAATTCATAATTAAGACTGGATAATTTTGAAAAATCTAGAATATTATTTATCAAGCTATTTAATCTAATAGAGCTTTTAGCTATAATCTCTACGGCACCACGACGCTGATCTTCATTAAATTGATCATAATTAGCCCATAAAGTTTCACCAAGGCTAATAATACCGGTTAGCGGCGTGTTGATTTCATGGTTTATATTACGTAAGAACTCATGTTTTAAATCAAGTAACTTCTCTAATTCCTGCTCTCTATAATTAACTCTATTACCTAAATGAGTATTTTTTAGGTTAAGCAATCTTTCTTGCTCCTGCTTTGGTTTTAAGAATAGTATTAAAAGGCTACTAAATAAGGTTAGGAAATATACTACTTTGAATTGAAAACTATCTATGCTAATTAATAACTTTTCATCCATAAAATATTTATAAAACTCTATACTTGCAAATACTCCTGTAACGGTCATAAGTAAAGTAGCTTGCCACCTGAATATCGTTGCAATTATAAGTAAGTTAATTATCAAACACATTAATTGCAACTGATCAAAACTATTTGATATAACAAGTAAACTACTAAAAAATATTAATATAACGAAAGTAGCAACAAACCAACATAAAGATATAATATAATTCTTTTTAAATTTTAAAGACCATAAAGGATAAGTGATTAATATTGCAGCAGTGATAAGGGTGGTATGGTAAATAATATTATATATCTCCAAATGGGTCATTATTTTACTACCTGATGTGGTATATAAAGATGAGAACATCGATATTAAAATAAATATACCGACATAACTATAAGTAATTTCTTGATTTGGTAGGGTACTTTCCCAATATTTAAAGATGTTAAAATTCTTAAGATCACGAAATAAAGTCAAAAATTTTCTTTTTCTCTCTTGCCTGATTATTTTAATGGCTAACGGCTCTTTTAAAGAATTAAACCCTCCTGGTTGCTTTAAAATATAATGGCTTCCAAGGAAAAAGAGTAAATTTACAATAGTTGCGGGTAGTATTGGATAAATACCTAGAACTGCTCTTAAAGCAAATATTTGCCACAATATAATAGTTAATATTGTAGCAATCATACCGATAAAAAAACTTTTGGCACTTGATTTAAAACCGTATATTAACAAAATTAACGGCAAAGTGATTAGCGGCAAATAGATACTAGTTAACAATAGCAATAGATTTATTAAATCTTTCGTATAGAATGAGATAATAAAACCTATTAATCCTATAGTAATTGCGGTTATATAATTATAATTTAATGAAGCTTTTTTAATGATGTCATTAGTAAAAGTTACCGCTGCAACGTTAATATAAGAGTTAGTACTTGAGATTATCATTGCCATAATAACACCGAAAATTAACCCATTAAGTCCTATATAACTTTTAATAATCTGTAAAAACAATTCATTAGTGTTAACACTTGGATCTTGAGATAGTAATAATATTACAATCCAAATAAATAAGGCGGATAAACAAAGACAAATAATTGCCGAAATAAAAAAAGTTTTTGATATTTGCTTTGTGTCTTTTGCCATCAATATTCTTTGAAAAATTGAAGGACCAAGCAACGGAATCGCAAAATATATAAAAATATTTAAAGAAATCCAAAATTTAGGACTAGTATAGTGAAACCATTCTTGTAAATCAGTGAGACGAGTCTGTACGTTTGAGTCTATAACTATATGCGGATCGCTAAAAACATTCCATACGACAATTCCTGTGACCGGAATAATTGCACTATAGGTAAAAAACTGTACGGCTTCGGTGAAAGTAACCGATTTTACACCGCCAAAAGCAGAATAGCTTATTATTACGGTGGCGATACATAAATCTATGTAAAAATTTGAAATATTAAAGAATAGCTGTAATATTAAACTTGCTACGTGGAATTGCATGGCAATCCTACCTATAGACATTAATATACTAACTATCGACGTAAGAATACGAACTTTGTTACCGTAAGCCTCCCCTATTATTTCCGCTGCTGATAAGCTACCCAAAAAATGCTCAAAACGAGGAGCTATAAAGTAACTAATTAATAACCAACTAACGACGCTACCGAATATACTAGGTAATAAGTAAAATAACCCGTCCGTATATATTCTTGAATTATCAATTAAAAAAGTACTAGTACCGATCCAAGTAGCAATAAGAGTTGCGACTATTGTACCTGTAGAAAAATTCCTTTTTCCTACCACATATTCACGAATATTTTTTATATTTTTGATGTTTAGAAGTCCAACTAGCAAATTAATCGCTAAAAAGCTAGTAAAAATGAGGAGATCTATATTTGGCATAGAGTTAAGCTATAGGGATTTTCTATGCAAATAATAATAACGATAAAAAAGAAAGAAACAATATTTTTGTGGAGTTAAAAAAGTATGTCATTCTGAGCTAAATGCACATGAGCGTGATAAGACTCTATGTCATTCCCGTGTGGCATTGTTGTGTGGATACCACCCCATCATTGCGAGGAGCCATAGGGGATGCGGCAATCCAGAAAAAATAATAAAAAATTCTGACTTACAGAATTTTTTACTGGATTGCTTCGTCAATTGCTATGCAATTTCCTCGCAATGATGGGGTGGTATCCACGCAACAACGCCTTCCCGCCTACGCGGGAATGATATCCTGAACTTTCATACAACACAAGGTTAAGGGCACTGTTACAAATAGTTATTGTGAGTTTATTTTGTGAAGGTTTACAAAGTAGTATATGTTATGTATTAAAATGCTAATAGATTTTCAGTAATAATTCTCATTTCGCCTTGAATGCCTTGAGC
>NZ_BAABMM010000029.1:0-33311 GCF_045865205.1 Candidatus Rickettsia kedanie
CGCTCAAGGCATTCAAGGCGAAATGAGAATTATTACTGAAAATCTATTAGCATTTTAATACATAACATATACTACTTTGTAAACCTTCACAAAATAAACTCACAATAACTATTTGTAACAGTGCCAACCGTAAAGTTCTTCGATAGCTCCGCCCCAAGCAAGCCAATGAGCTGTAGTATTACCATTTATTATATGCAGTTTTAATACAATTTTTAATAAAATTACCCTATCTTTTATCTGCTGCTGATTATTAGACGTTAAAGTGAGTACAGAATTCATAAATCATAAAGCTTCTAAAGCATTAACATTTATTGCTGCATAAGGAGATATGGTACCTTCAGGTTTTTTTAGCTGGAAAATTATATTGCCTCACTCATTTACATTAGTTGATGCTAATACCCCAACAGCCGCAGTAAATTTAAATTCTTGTATAAGTTGGGAAGGATTTGACATCATAGCTCCAAAAATTTTTTTTATAAAAAAAGTATCAATATAAAATAAACTACAAAATTATATGGTCTAGAAATTATTAAAAGCTTAACTATTATCTAATACCAAGGAGCAAGAGATAAGTTTATTTTAATCCCTTTAACAGTAATATCAGCTGCTTTACAAGTAAGGTATTTTTCTTCTCTGATTAGGACGATTGCTTTATTACGGTAACTTGAGCATATTACACCGATTTTATCGTTATCTGCGAGTATTGCTTCATCTTTAACTAATGAGGATAAATCTTCATTTGCTGTAATTTTATATATCTTTCTTCTTATAACACCTTGATATTTAGCTCTTGAAATAACTTCTTGCCCGACATAACAGCCTTTGTCAAAACTAATTGCATTTAACTCCTCAGCACCGTACATATTTGGAATAGATTTATCGGTGATTAAATCTTCCACACCGTCTATTATTGCGAAATTATATTTATCTTCTAGATATAAGGAGGCTGGATTCCCGCCTTCGCGGGAATGACATGGGGAGCGGGGTGTTGCATGGATCGATTCCATCTCCGTCACCCCGTGGCTTCTCCACGGGGTCCAGTCTTTTTTAATTGTGTTCTGGATACCGTAGTCAAACCACGGTATGACACCGCACTTATTTATAGAACGAAAACCAAGCATAGAATATCTCGGATCACGAGACGAAACTAGTGTGTCTATATCTAATTTTTGAAGTGAGTAGATAACTTTATATTCGTCACTACAATCTATTATTTGTATTTTAGAGCGCAATTTATAGAAGTTTAAATGCTCTATCAAAGCAGCTTTATTACTTTTATCAATATCAAGGTAAATTTCTTCAAGGTTGCGAACATACACGAAAAAATCAAATAAATATCTTCCTTGATTAGTAAGTAAATAGGTATAGCAATACTGACTTTTCTTAATATCGTTAGTAACAAGATTTTGTAGGAACTTTACGGAATCTAAACCTATTATTTTGATAATCTCTCTATTACTTAATATTTCATACATAATTATAATATTATTGACTTTATAGGTACCTAACTACTATACTCTAAATTTATATAAATTAAACTTAATAATCATGAGATGTTCATCTTACTGTACTGCTTCCGAATATAAGATGAGTGATCTAGTTACTAATTTAAAAAAGATTGGTCTTGAGCCTCAACATTTTGACGATGTTTTATATATTCGGAAAGAGATAAATCAAGATTCTGATTTTATAGAGATATTTTTCTTTCCATTTGGCTGTGTAACTATTTGGGGCGGCGATGAAATTCAAGAAAAAATAGTTTTAAGCGATACTGATTTAGTAACAGTAAATAAGCTTAAAGAGCCGTTATCTGATTATATTTATTTTGAATATAATACGGAAGTCAAGAAAACATTTATTGATGAAGAAAAAAATAAAATAATCTTAGCAGATAAATCAGTTTTTGTTAAACTTTCTATTTGCCATGCTCTTGCACAATCGGTTAAACTTAGCGTTCTTGAGCAGTCTGTTAGTAACTTGATTGTTCAGACAACTCCTATACAACAGGAACTGGCTAGGACCGGTAGCGTATCGCTTTCTAAAAAGGAGATATTACAGCAAATAGGTATATTATTTAACGAGCGTTATTCTATTAGCTTGCATAGCGATATATTCGATACTCCTGAATTCTTTTGGCGTCGTCCGAGCTATGAGCCTCTATATCTGATGACAGCAGAGTTCCAAGACATAGAAATACGGCAAAATATAATGAATCACCGGCTTAATATGATTCACGAGCTTTTGGATATTCTTTCAAATGACCTTAATTATAAACATTCTACCAAACTTGAGTGGATTATTATTATTTTAATCGGTCTTGAAGTGGTCCTGTCGTTGTCTCATACTAATCTTTTCTTAAAAATTATTGGAGCTTTATAAATAGCTTCTATGCAAATTATTGATAATCAAAAAACATTAGAAGAATTTTGTAACAGGTTAGCAAATAAGACATGCTTAAGCATAGATACGGAATTTGAGCGTCGCTATACCTATTATGCTCAGCTTAGTATAATTCAAGTTAAAGCAGAAGAATATTGCGGAGTAATTGATGCATTAAGCAGTTTAGATCTAAATATTTTTAATAGGTTACTTGCAGATAATAATATTACTAAAATATTTCATGCTCCTCGGGAAGATTTAGAGATTTTCTATAATTTATTTAAAACACTACCTTCTAATGTTTTTGATATACAAATTGCAGCAAATATTTGTGGATTCGGTAAACAGCTAAGCTATGATGACCTTTGCTATAAGCTAATCGGTATTACTATTGATAAAACCCACCAAAAATCTAACTGGCTAAAACGCCCTATCACTAGTGATATGTTAAATTATGCAATGTTAGACGTGGAGTATTTGTATAAGATATATCAAGAGTTAAATAATATAATTATTAGAGATAATTTAACTAATAAATACCAAATTACTCTTAGTTCTTTATTAGACGTTAGAAATTATAAGGTTGAGCCGAAAGATGCGTGGAAAAAAATAAAATATAGAAGTGATGATGAGAGTTTTAACCGTAAAATTCAAGCACTTGCAGCTTATCGTGAAGAGAATGTACAAACTATAAATATTCCTCGTAAGCATTTTATTTTAGATGAAGATATAATAAAGCTTAGTAAATACCCGCCATTGAATCACAAGGATTTTAAAAATCTCAATTTAAAAAGTAAATATTTACACAAACAAAAATATAAAGATGAAATAATAAGTTTGTGTAATAACTTATAAGAAAAAAGCTACAAATCAAATAATTTGTAGCTATATATGAATAGAAAAAAGTTAGCCAACTAATGTCACTTGTATCTCACTATCTTGTACTATTTTGACATATTCATTGTATGCCTAATCAGGCAAGTTACTAAATGCCTGATCGATGATAAGTGTCCCTACTCCTATCAATGCTAATTGAAAGCAAATGTCTCCAGTCTGAGTATCACCGGATACTTGTCCTGTTTCTAGCCAATCTCCAAATGCTTGTGCAAAAAAAAGCAAAAGGTACACCGAGCAATATGACAATTTTTTTATTATATCAACCATTTTACCCTAAGTTGATTTTTGTAATAATAATATACAAATATAATATTTTATACAATTAAAAAAATTAAGGTTATTATACCGCAATCACAAAATCAAGTTTACGATCATGAGGTGCAACAGGAAAATTATCTATTAACTGCTCTTTTCAACAAATTCCGACAGCCAATATATTTCGGTTATTATTAAGATATAGATCAAAATGTCCTTTGCCATATCCAAGTCTGTAACCCTCATTACTAAACGCACGACCTGGGATAATCACTAACTCAGGAATAAAAAAATCATTATTTAGAGGCTCATAGGTTTTAAATTCACCTGCACTAGTTCATCATTGGATTTATATGAACAATATTTGATTTCATCTGCTATAATTTTTGGTAGGAAAAATTTTATTTCAGGATGTAAGTTTGTTATTTCAAGTAAATTAATTTCGTATTTTAGAGGATAATAGAGACCAATTGTTTGTACTTTTAACTCCTTATAATAACAGGTTAATTTTATTGATTAGGGCGTTTTTAAATAAGTCGTAATTAATCTTATCTTGGTTTTTTATTAAAAATTCTTTGAAATAAAGACGCAGCTCTTGTGTGGTCATTGTTACTGTCATTCCAGCACTCCTCTATGTCATTCCCGCGTAGGCGGGAACACAGAAAATAACCTTAATATTAGTACAAAAATTACATTCAATATTTGAAAAATAAACATATAAAAACAAATTTTTTATATGTTTTACTAGATTCCCGCCTACGCGGGAATGACATTGGAGTAGAACAACATCACATATTGATAGTTCTCTTATCCACACTAAGAGCTGCTTCTTTTATAGCCTCGCTTAAAGTCGGGTGGGCGTGGCAGGTTCTTGCTATATCTTCTGAAGCTGCTCCGAATTCCATATAAGCAGTAAGCTCGGCAATGAGTGTACCTGCATTGGCTCCTATAATATGAGCTCCTAAAACCCTATCGGTTTTACTATCGGCAAGGATCTTAACCATCCCTTCTGTACTACCGATTGCTCTTGCTCTACTATTTGCTAAAAACGGAAACTTACCTACTTTATAATTAATGCCTTGTTCTTTTAACTGTTCTTCCGTTTCACCGACGCTTGCTACTTCAGGATAAGTATATATTACGCTTGGAATTAGATTATAGTTAACATGTCCTGCCTGCCCTGCCATAATTTCCACGGCAGCTACAGCCTCTTCCTCGGCTTTATGAGCAAGCATAGCTCCCTTTACCACATCCCCGACTGCGTAAATATTTGCAATTGCTGTTTGGAACCGGTCATTAATCTCAATTCTACCTTGCTTATCTGTAATAATGCCGACAGACTCAAACCCTAGATTTTGCGTATAGGCTTTTCTACCTACTGCCATTAATATCACATCGCTAGTTACTACCGAACTCTTACCGCCCTCCTCTATTGTCAGATCTACTTTTCCTGACTTTACTTCAGCAGACAACACTTTAGTATTTAGTTTAAACTCTATACCTTGTTTTTGCTGTAGCTTCATAAACTGCGTAGCAATTTCCTTATCAAGCATAGGCATCATGCTCGGTGCATACTCAATAACCGTTACTTTAGCACCTAAACGACGCCAAACTGAGCCGAGTTCTAAGCCTATATATCCTCCCCCGACAACTATTAAGGTCTCAGGTACTTTAGAAAGCTTTAAAGCTCCGGTAGATGAAACTATAAACTCTTCATCTATTTTGATATTTGGTATTTCTATGACGCTGGAACCTGTAGTAATTAGGATATTTTTGGCTTTAATTTGCTCCTTATTTACTTCCACAATGTTGCTCGCGATAATTTTAGCTTCGCCCTTTATCCTAGTAATCTTATTCTTAGCAAATAAGCTTTCTATCCCTTTTGTAAGGTCAGAAACTACTTTATCTTTATTAGCTAGCATTTTTTGTAAGTCTAATTTTACATCTGCAGTAATACCTATACTCTCAAAATGCTTTAAAGCTTCTTCATATTTTTCAGAGGAATTAAGTAAAGCTTTAGACGGTATGCACCCTATATTTAAACAAGTGCCACCGAGAGTATCATTTTTCTCAACACACGCTACTTTCATACCAAGCTGAGCAGCTCTAATACTACCTGTATAACCGGCCGGACCGCTACCTATTACCACTAAATCAAATTCCTGCATATGTTTACCTTATATTATCCTCTCTTTGTCATACCGTGGCTTGACCACGGTATCCAGAAAAAAATTAAAAAAGACCGGATCCCACGATCAAGTCGCAGGATGACAATATTCAAACCACAGCATGACAACAATACAATATTATAAACCCTATAACAACTTTAATCTTATACTATTTTTATTGGGTGAAGCAATAAAACTAATTAAATTAATATTATCTTCAAAGCCGTTTGTATAATTTTGTAGTAAAGAAAACATCTTTTTAGAAATAGCGTAATTATGACTAGAATTTAGTGAATTTGACTCACCGATATTTTTTATTTCCCTCATTAAAGCTACGAGATTATCAAATTTTAGCTCTATATTTTCATAGTCAATAATTACTTCGGCAAATCCTGCTTGCAATAATAGCATTGGGACATGGTCAAAATGAATAAAGGGAGAAATATGAGGATAGTGTTTAAAACCACTTGCTGTTTCGGCATCTATTAAAGATTTACGTAAATTCTTTAAACTATTTCCGCCGACAAAATTACCGATAAAAATACCCTCAGGTTTTAAAAATGTTTTTATATTAGACAGAAAACTCTGCACATCATTTATCCAGTGTAACCCTAATGAATAAATAATTAAATCAAAAGAATCTTTTGGAAATTCTAAATCTTCATCATCAATTAACAATTTGTGATTATACTCAAAAGAATCAAGCAATAAAGGCGACATATCTGTTACGGTAATATTGGCACTGCGATAAGCATTTTTTAGTAAGCTCGTAAGATAACCACACTTAGCCGATATTTCTAGAATATCAGAAACATCCTTATCAATCATCCCTAATCGACTTATTATATCATTAGCTGCATGCTTGATAAATAAGCTGTTATTTATTCCCGCTACTGCGTTATTTCGGTGATTTTTTAGCTTTAATCTGTTGAAAATATATAATTCTCTCATTTGTTGTTTAGAATTAAAGTCCTTAATTAGGTCTTCTATTCCTATAGTTTTTCCATCTTTTACTGGCTGATAATTCAAAAAATCATCTTTTAGCAAGCTATTTTGAATAAGTTTTCTCTGTCTTGCAGTGTGAATATCATCCCCTTTAACTCTATCTAATCCTTCAAAATTCTCCTGGACACCTACAACTATAGGTTTTGTATTTTGATTATTAGGCGATAAAGGTTCTAAACTCAACAGGCCTTTTTCTGAAGGATTTAAATCCGAAGTTAGATCCCAATGCTCTCAGTAGACAGGTGTTAGTTGTTTATCATTACTAGAAACTTTTTTTCTTTCTACCGCTGAAACATTGTTCTCGGTCTTATTGGATTCTCCTAGAGATTTATAACTACTTATACACAACAATACTAATACAAATTTCTTTAACATAAATAACTATGTATCTTATTAATAGTTAATATAAATTAAACAATACATGAATCAAGTACTGAAATAAATTAATTATTTCTAAAGATATTATCCTCGTATTTTTTTCTATAATATATTTTGTAATTCTCATTTCTTATATCATTATACCATTGGTCTTGTTGTTTTTTAATATAATAATTTAGAGAATTAGATTTACTTTTACTGGTTTGGAAATTATCTTCACAAAATTTTAAAAAACCTGATATTAAAGTTTCGACTCCATTAGTCTCAGATTTTTTCTCAAGAAATTGCATCGAAAAATTAGTAGGATTGTTATGTTTTAAATAAAATTGCTTATATTTCTCATAAATTTTCTTTTCTTTTTTTATTTGTTGTGCAGAGAAAGATAATTTTTCCTCTAATAATTTATGAATTTCGGTACAATCGCTCCAAGGTAATTCTATTGTTAACTGCTCTTCCTGATATTCAAAATTATCTTGAATATTGTTAAAATCGGCATTTGCCTTTACCATACTTACTAATATTAAAAAACAAATTAATAGTTGTGATACACAGTTTAACTTGAAAAAGAGCAAGGAATCCACGAGGCGAGGAGCGGAGCGTATACTTAATATTTGAACACCGCAGAACTTGTAGGATGATGCAGCCAATTTTTTAAGTGCAACGAGTATATTCATAGAATTAATTAATTTTAGCAGGAACCGGTATCATAATACTACTTCTGTATCTTTTATTGCTACTAAAAAGTGATTTTTTTTGAACTTTATTATTATTGACCGGTATTAGATCTTCTAAAACCCCTTCATTATTATTTAGATAACTATGTAATGAGGCTTTATAAAGAGCCATATTACTTGCTATTTTAACTACATCTTGCTTATATTTAAACCCTAAAGCATGAGTGGCTGAGTGGTAATGCGCTATAGCTTTGTGCCAACTCCCTAGCTGAGCATATTTTGAACGTAAGAATTTTGCTCCGTAATGAACATTATTATTTGGATCAAATGCCTGTTCAAGGGAATTAAAAGCTTCTAAATGATGTCTTAAGTTAATCTGCATACATCCGACATCAATACTCTCTTGCCCTCTTATAAGCTCTATTCTAACAAAACTTATGGCTTCTCTTTTTGTGTTAAAATAATAGCCTTTTCCTTCAACGTTTACCGTCCAAGGCCATACTACTCTAATTTTACGGGTTGTATGTTTTTTTCCCGATTCTTTTAAAGCTATTGAATGTAACGTATTAGATGGGATATTAAATTTTTTTTCAAAGTAAGGAAAAAGTTTTGAACATTTAAAGGATTCAGCTATTTCAGGATCGGCAATAGCCGGATTTGAAAAGAAGAGAAAGGATAATAATAGGAGTAGTATAGTTTTAACATCATTCCTATACTCTTCTATATCATTCCCGCTTTCACGGGAATGATATAGGAAAATTTGGCACAATTCCCAAACCATACCGGCAACGCTAAAATAAACTTGAGTTACAATAAGATAAATTAGTCTACCATAACTTATCTTATGAAGCAAGGGAAGTGATGAGATAAGAAACAAACCAGATTACTTATAAATCATTAGCATCAAAATTATCTTTAGTAATACCTAATGTTTCTAATATTTGTTCAAGTTCTATTACTACAGGCTCTAACTCAGCTGACTTTTTATTAAAGTTAAAGTTTTCTGAGATTAATGTTTCTTCATTTAAACTTGCAGTTCTAACTATACTCAATCTTACGCCAACTTCTTTAAGCCATTGATATGTATTATTAACATATTCATTATTTCTATAATAATCACTACAATCATTTAGTATTACGTGAAATATTTCTGCTTTTAATGGATCGCTTTTAGTGACCGGTAAATTTTGAGCAAGTAACTCTAATATATCCTTACCTTTTATATAATAGCTTCATTATTATTTTTTGCTTCTTTTGAAACCTGTTCTAAGGACAACAAGCCTTGCCTTAACGCTATATTATCAATATTACTAGTTTCAATAAACTTTTTAATTTCGATAAGTATGCTCAAATAATCTGTCGTCTCTAGTGGTTTTACTGTATCTTTTTTAATTTTTCAACTAATGACTCTTTCACAAAAATACATCCTTATTTAAATTAAAATCTTAAAAACCATGGAATATGGATCCTAAATTTTTGAAAATGGGAGTGTATAGAATTTGTAAAATTTTGTCAATAAAATATAAGGTTTGTGTATAGAAATTATTAATTATTTTTAAGAAAAAGAGAAATATCATAACTTCCCTTATGAAACAAAGAAGGTTATGATATTTAAGATTTGAAGACTTAATATAAATCAAGACCAGCATGTAAAGTATCGCCTAAAGAATCGACTTCATGGTTGTTTAAATTACTTCCAGTAATTTCAAAATTTTCACTTCTAGAAAAGTTTTCTTCATACCATTTTATATATGCTTCTGCTGCTGTTTTTAATGGATTTAATGGTTCTCCACCAAACATAGAGCCTAATACTTGTAATGGATTACTTATTCCTTCTGTTATTACTGTACAATATTCATATTTTAGCGCTTTACTTTCTTTATCTAATATAGGTAGTAAATCTTCTATAAATTCTGCTAAATTTTGAAACTCATCTGACTCTACAAATAAAGACTTACTTACAAAATTCAGAGAAGTATTTAAAGCTTAATCTATTATCTCTACATCTTCGGTTTCTAAGACTCTATTTATATATTCTTCACTGATTACTATTTTGTAATTTTTTATTAACTTATTGATTTCATTAATACTTTCTTTAACATTAAACTCTACTCTATTAGAGCTAGCGGTATTTGAACTAGTAGAAGGTTGTTTACCTAATTATGCATTATTTAATATTGCACCGGCATGATTTTGCCATGCTTGATAATTTTCCGGTGTTGAAGTTGCTTTATTAGCAAGGGTAGTTGCTTGATTAAATAAAACATTCCAATGATCAGAACTAGGATTATTTAAATCCAACTCTTTTGGCATTCCTGCAGGTGGAGCGAAATCATCATCAGAAATATTTTATTCTTCATCAGAAGATATAACTTCAAATGCATCTTTTGTTGTCTCCATACTATTCCATCTAACTCCTAACACTAAAAGTTTATCACTATTTATCAACTCTTGATATTTTGCAGCTGCATGTTTTACATTTGGATTACTTTTATAATTATCAGGGATAGCATATAAACCCATACTCTCCTTTATTTATTTCTTCTAGTATAAGATTAAATATTTCTGATTTAATAGGATGATTTTTTGTTGCTTGTAAATTTTTCTCTAGAAGCTTTAGTATCTGATCGCCTTGTGCTGCCCCTTTATTATTTTCCCAGCCTCTTGTTAAACTACAATAATCTATACCTGATGTTTTAGCATGTCTAATACCGCTTTTATAGTTTTCCATTGATTATTAGCTTTTTTTCACCTTGTTGCTCATCTTTAATAGCATTCTCAGCCTATTGAGCAAGCTGAACATATGCATTAAATATGGATACATGTTTACCTGGATAATCTACTTTTGTAATTATTTCAGATAGATCAAATTTTTGAACTAATTTCGGTAATTCAACAAGAAATTCATCATCATATGGTTTGTCTAAACTCCATTCTCTTCCATTTTGTTTAATTTCATTTATAGTGACTTGATTAAAATCATATGACGAATATTTTTTCATAATTTGACCTTTGTATAAATACATTATCTTATTAATTATGTCAATAAAAACCACGAAATATGGTATTTTGTTTAAAAATGTTTTAAATTGGTAATTGACTGATTAAATAAAAATGTTTATTATTAGTCCAAATTAAATGTAATTAAGTATATTTTATGAAAGTCGTTAGCTCATTAAAATCACTAAAAAAGCGTGCTAAAGATTGTCAAATCGTTAAAAGAAGAGGCAAAATTTTTGTGATAAATAAAAAGAACAAAAGATTTAAAGCGAAACAAGGTTAATTGTTTCTAGATAGAATATGGCCGGGCACTCAAAGTTTAAAAATATTCAGCATCGTAAAGGAGCTCAAGATAAAAAAAGAGCAAAAGTTTTTACTAAATTAATTCGTGAAATAGTTACTGCAGTTAAAACTGGCTCTTCTAATATCCCTGAAGATAATCCACGCCTTAGAAATGCTTTAACCGCCGCACGCAGTCAAAATCTCCCAAAAGAAAGAATAGATAAAGCTATTAATAGTGCTGACGATGCTAATACCGAAAATTATACGGAAATTAGATATGAAGGTTATGCACCGAACGGTATTGCTATAATAGTTGAAACTTTAACCGATAATAAAAACCGTACTGCTGCTGAAGTGCGTTCCGGTTTTACCAAATACGGTGGCAGTTTAGGTGAAACAGGTAGCGTTAATTATTTATTCAAACATTGCGGAGTGCTTCAGTATCCAACAACCATAGCATCGAATGAAGAGATTTTTGAGGCAGCTATAGAAGCCGGAGGGGATGATATCGTATCTAATGCAATATGCCATACAATCTATACGGATATTGAAAATTTTTCTAAAGTTCTAGAATTTTTAACCGGTAAATATGGTATACCTGAAGACTCTTATATAGGCTGGATTCCATTAAATACAATAATTATAGATGATAAGGAAAAAGCTAAAAAATTACTAAAGCTTGTAGAAATTTTAGAAGAAAGTGACGATGTACAAAGAGTTTTCGGTAATTATGAATTATCTGATGATGTTTACGAAATAATACAAGGAGAAGAATGACTTATAACGATACAAATTATCAAATAATTATTTTAGCAGCCGGTAAAGGTATTAGAATGGAGTCCGATTTACCAAAAGTAATGCATAAAGTTGGCGGAGTTCCAATGCTTGAAACGGTATTAAAGAATTCGCTTAACGTCACAAATGATGTAATTATAGTTTATTCAGAAGAACTTAAAAAACATTTAATGCCCTATGAAAATATGTGTCGCTTTGTACTGCAAGAAGAACCTAAAGGCACAGCTCATGCTACTTATGCAGTAATAGATTTAATGGATAAAAATAAAACAATATTAGTTTTATACGGTGATCATCCTCTTATTACTCCAAAACTTATGCATGAATTAATAGATTACTTAAGCCTTACTAATTCTGCATTAGTTACTTTAAGCTTTGAGAGAGCAAATCCGGCTCAATATGGAAGAATAGCTACTGATAACCATGGTGAATTTTTAGAGATAATTGAATATAAAAATGCAAGCGAAGAAGAGAAAAACATCAAACTTTGTAATTCAGGTATTATGGCTTTCAGTAGCGGAATTTTAAATAAATACTTACCTTTATTTGCTACTAATACTAACGGTAATAAGGAAGTTTATTTAACTGAAATAGTAAAAATATGTAAAAATCACGGTGAAAAAGTTTCATATTTATTGTCTACTGATCATGATTTAATTGTTGGTGTTAATACTAAAAATGAGCTAGAAGAAGCTAATAATATTTTTTCTAAGAATAAGTCTTAGCGTTGCCGGTATATGGATCGTTTTTATCGTTATTGTGAGGCAACACTGTAAGTTTTGACTAAGCAATCTCAGGAGTTTGTTATTATTGCCTGAGATTGCCGCACAGCCTACGGTTGCGTAGCTCATGACAATTCTTGAGTCATGTGGGCAACGTCTGGAGTCGCTCGCAAGGCCATTGCCCGCGCGTGTATACTGATGTCATTCCTGCGAACGCAGGAATCCAGCATGAAGCGAGCTTTTAATTTCAAAAATTTGTTGTATTTATACTTTTTTCTGGATTCCAGCTTTTAGCTAAGAATGACAAAAGAGCATTACCGGTCCACGCAACAATGCCCGCTTGCAATGATGTTTTGGTAAATTTCTTAGATCGTGCACATAACGCTAAAAATTTTGGAGAGATGGCCGAGCGGTTTAAGGCGCACGCCTGGAAAGTGTGTTCACGGCAACGTGTCGGGGGTTCGAATCCCCCTCTCTCCGCCAGCTCTAGAAAGCTCGCGGCTTCTTGTAGTTTATTGAACGGGAAAACCAAGATATAACCAAGGTCTTCGCCTCTCAAATTTAGGGTTGTCAAACCTTTAAAAGTTTCATACGCATTTGTGATTACATTTATAAAGTCTAAAAGCTTTTTAAAAAGCTTATCGTCTACTAATGACCCCATATTGATAGTCTTTTTAATTGCTATTTTTACTTTTATGATAAAAATAGTTGTATATTTATATTACTTTCTCTATTATAGCCATAATTTTATAAGTTACAATTATATACCTAATAATCAATTAAGTTGTGGCTCATAAAGATTTATCACATTTAACAGAAGAACAAATCAAATATTTAATAAAACGTTATTATAATTACGCAAAAATACCAGATGTATTAAAAGAATTTGAGATTAATGTATATCCTAGCATGTTATAATTAAACTGTTTCCGCCTGTAGTTTAGCACATAGGATACCATTATTATGTTCCTCCATACAATTTAAATGAAGAAGAGTTAGCCCAAGAGCAAGAACTACAAAAAGCTCAAATAATTGCTCTTACAAATTATAATTTTGATGAGTATGAAAGCATTGATAAAAAATTAAACTCTTTAGGTAAGTTTATACCTTGGATGATACATTCTGATAGAGAAGATCATGGCACTTGTGTATTTCATTCACAAGTTATTAGTGATTGGAAAACTATAATTCAAATTTCTGAAGAATTTTTTAAATTACTGTGGAAAATATAATTTAGTAAATCTTACTACAACCTAATCTCTGCTTTTGCTAAATCTTTTAAAGTACGTGATCCAGTACATATCATGGTAATTTTAAGCTGCTCGATTATCAATTGTATCTCTTTTCTGAAGTATCATAATTGACCGGCAAATCCAAAAATACTAGCTCCCATACGGATTGCTTTTGCTCCGTCAATGTTTAACCCGCCGCTAGCAATAATCGAAATGTCCCCCGAAACTTCTCTCACCATTTTTAGAGAATCTAAAGTCGGGATTCCCCAGTTAATAAAACTACTAGCTATACGGTGTTGCAATGAATTTGTAGCACGGTAAGCCTCTACTTGACTCCAAGATGTTCCGCCGCTCCCTGCAATATCACGAACCTTAACCCCTACCTTTATAAGGCTTTCAGCAACTTTTTTAGACAAACCATATCCTACTGCTTTAACGACTACAGAGACAGAGAGGTAATTAACCAATTCTTGTATCTTCGGTAAAAGATTTTCCCAATTTCTATTACCTTCCGGTTGAGTCAATTCCTGTAACACGTTTAAGTGTAAAATTAAGGCATCAGCTTTAACGACATCAACTAAATAACTGATATTCTTTTGGTGTTACTCCATAATTAAGCTGCACTGCTAGTAATGGGATATCGGGAGCAATATGCCTTACGGCAAATGTCGTAATCGTATACGGCTTCGTTAACAAAACCCGTATAGAGCCAAGCCCCATAGCAATTCCGGCTTTTTGTGCGGCTTGTGTAAGCCTATAGTTAATATCGCTAGCTCTCGCCGTTCCTCCGGTCATACTAGAAATTAGAATAGGTGCTTGTAGGTATTTTCCGAGGAAAGTAGTAGTATCTATGCTATCATAGTTAATTTCCAGTAATGCGTTGTGAATAAATTGAATAGATTCAAAACCGCTTTTAAGTATAGATTCAACGTTTTTTGTAAGATTAATTTCAATATGGTCTTGCTTTCTTTCTATATCTAAATTCTAATCTTTCGGCATTTTCTCACTAATTCTTTTTTACAGTTAATCTATATCAATATCCCTAGCTTTACAAAATATATTTAGTATTGCCTTAAAAAAGGTAATTTTATTGTCATTCCTGCAAATGCAGCCTTGTTGCATGGCTCGAAAAACATCCTCGGTGTCATACCGTGGCTTGACATACCAACTAATTTAATTTCTGATAATTGTGTAATTACTTTATTCATTTTATAGTCTCTTAATTAATTCACTAAGTAAGTTAAAACTAATCTAAAAAGGAATTATGATAAAGATTGAATATTATCTAACTTTTTTGAAAAGTAAAAAGTTCTTAGTTTATAATATGTTTATTGTTTGAAGTGTTTATAAATTGAAATAGAAATAAGACATGGTGGAGCCAGAGGGAATCGAACCCTCGACCTCTTGAATGCCATTCAAGCACTCTACCAACTGAGCTATGACCCCAATAACAAATTAATTTTCTTATACTATAATAATAAAACTAAATCTATAAGATTTTTTTATAAAATTCTTTGAGCATTGCTAACTAAGTATAGATTAATTATTGAGTTAGCAATACCAATTTTTTATTTTGCTGACATTGTCATAGCATCTCTAGAAGAAATTATATTATCGATTATTCCAAATTTCTTTGCTTCTTCTGGTGACATGAAGTTATCACGTTCCATACTTTTTTCGATATGTTTTAACTCTTGTCCAGTATGTTTACTATACAATTCGTTAAGTAACCTTTTGATTTTTAGAATTTCTTGAGCATGGATTTCTATATCGGTAGCTTGCCCTTTATAACCTCCTGACGGTTGATGGATCATAATACGGCTATGAGGTAAACTATAACGCATCCCCTGCGTGCCTCCGCAAAGTATAAGTGAACCCATAGAACAAGCTTGACCTATGCAAAGCGTTGCCACTTTAGGTTTTATATATTGCATTGTGTCATAAATCGCAAGACCTGCGGTTACAACTCCTCCAGGGGAATTGATATACATATATATATCTTTTTTAGGATTTTCTGCTTCAAGAAACAATAATTGTGCAACAATTAAGTTTGCCATATGATCTTCAACAGTGCTACATACAAAGATTATACGCTCTTTTAGCAATCTTGAATATATATCATAAGCACGCTCCCCTCGAGAGGTTTGCTCAATTACTATCGGTACATACGACATTAATATTTTCTCCTGAGATTGATTATATGATGTTTCGTCATTGCGAGCGAACGTGGTCTGCGTGGATATTGAAACTCGTCATTGTTAGGAAAAACTGTAAGTTTTGACGAAGCAACCCAGTTAAAAATTCTGTAAATCAGAATTTTTTAATTATTTTTACTGGATTGCCACACCTCCATACGGTCGTTCGCAATGACGATTAGATATCCACACGGGCAACGCCTGCTCGCAGTGATGATTGCTTACTTCTTATCTTCTAAAGCATTAGCAAGTATATCGCCCATATTGGTGGTATTATCACTAGAACCATATTCTTTGAGAGCTTTTTGACGTTCTGCTATTTTATGAGCTTTTACCGATAATAAAATTCTACCGGTTGATTTCTCGATAGAAACAACTTTTGCTTCTATTTCTTCGTTTATTTTAAACATTTCAGGCTCCTGCTCGTCTTTTTCATCCGATAGTTCAGTTCTTTTAATAAAACCTGCCACTTTATTGTTTAATAGTACTGCGAGTCCATCATCTTTAACTTCTGTTATAAGGGCTTTAACTATTGTGCCTTTTTTATATTCGTCACTGATTTCTTGATATGGATTAGGCAACAATTGTTTTATACCTAAGCTAACTTGTTCTTTTTCAATATTCATGGCTAGAACTTTACATTCTATTTCATCACCTTTCTTGTATGATTTTAATAGATCTGTTCCCTTATATTCCCAGCTAATATCACCTTCATGAATCATGCCGTCCATATTATTACCGAGTGCAACAAAAATACCGAAATCCGTAATATTTCTAATCGGTGCTTTAATTATAGTACCGACAGGATTATTTTCAGCAAACTTTATTAAAGGATTTTCTTGGCATTGTTTAATACTTAAAGAAACACGATGCTTTTCAGTATCAACCTCTAAAACTACGAATTCTACTTCTTGCCCTATAGTTAGCGTTTTTCTAGGGTTTTGATTAGATTTTAACCAACTCATTTCGCTTGCATGAACAAGTCCCTCAAGTCCGTCTTTTAATTCTATAAATACACCGTAATCAGCAAAATTTGTAACTTTACCGGTCATTTTTTTACCGACTGGGAATTCTTCTTTAATTGCTTCCCATGGATTAGAATCAAGTTGTTTTATACCAAGTGATATTCTTTTGGTTTTTTCATCAAACTTAATAACCATTACTTTAACCTTTTGGTTAAATGCTAATACTTCTGAAGGATGGTTAACTCTTCCCCAAGAAATATCGGTTAAATGTAATAAACCGTCAACACTTCCAAGATCGATAAACGCACCATAATCAGTAATGTTTTTTACGGTTCCCTCTAATACCATGCCTTCTTTAATTTTAGATAGCATCTCATCTCTAGCTTCGGAACGTGATTCTTCTAAGATCGCTCTTCTTGAAACTACTATATTACCAAGCTTTTTATCCATGTTTAAAATTTTAAACGGTTGCTTGATATTCATTATAGAAGTAGGATCTTTAATAGGTCTAACATCAACTTGGCTTCCCGGTAAGAATGCTACTACACCGGATAAATCCACGGTAAAGCCTCCTTTCACACGACCGAAAATCGTACCGTCGACAAATTCACCCTTGGAACACATGATTTCTAGTTGTCCCCATAATTCTTCTTTAACTGCTTTTTCACGGCTCAATATCGTTCTGCCATTACGTCCTTCAATTTTCTCGATGAAAACTTCAACTACGTCCCCAACTTCAGGTAAAGCTAGAAATTCACACTTAGGTATTCTACCTTCGTTTTTTAACCCGACGTCAACAATAATCATATCGTTTTTTATTTCGATTACTTGACCTTTAACTACCATTTTTTCTTTTATATGACTTGTATCAACGGTTTCAAGCATTTTAGAAAAATCTTCTTCAAATTCGTGATTAATTGCTGCAAGTTGTGGAACAAATCGTTGTTTTAGTTTTATTGACATATTATTCTCGTAATATTAGCTAAAGTGCTTAAGCTAATAAGATTTTTTAAAGGGTTAATAACATTGGATGCTGCTGCAATGGCTCGGTTTTCCGTCATTGCAAGAAGAATTACATAGTAATTCGACGAAGCAATCCAGTAAACAATGCTAATTTTTAGCATTGTTTTAATTATTTTCTGGATTGCCGCGTTCCTTTTGGTCACTCGCAATGATGCTGCAGGTATCCATGCAACAACGCCATAAAATCGAATAAAATAACTTAGCACTTTTTCAAGTTATTTTATTCTTTATGTAATTTGTTACTGCTTCTACGACTTCCATAGCCGAAAGCTCTGAAGTATCGATAATTAAAGCATCTAAAGCCGGTAATAACGGTGCGGTTTTTCGCTCTTTATCTCTTTTATCTCGCAAAATTATTTGCCGTAAAATCTCATCGAGTATACATGTTTTTCCTTTTGCTTGCAACTGCTTATATCGTCTTTCAGCCCTAATTTGAGGATTTGCGGTGATAAAAATCTTTAAATCTGCTTCAGGTGCAACAACAGTACCTATATCCCTACCCTCCATAATGATTCTTGGCATTGTTTTTACTAGATTAATCAGATATTTATTTAGATTATTTCTAACTTCACTTATTACGGCAATTTGCGATGCTATATCGCCTATACTCTCATTCTCCCAGTCAAGATTACTATCGAGTTTTAATTCTTTAGATAAAGCAATGACTGCATCTATATCAGTGACATCTATTTTTTGATTAATACAGTCAAAAGCAAGCTGCCTATAAACAATACTTGACTGAAAATATTGAAGAGAAAATTTTTTTGCCAGTATTAAACCGATAGTCCCTTTACCTGAAGCAGCGGGACCGTCAAGAGAAATAGTAAAATTTTTAGAAATATCAAAGGCTTTAGTTGTTAAATCCACCATAAAATTATAGACTAAATAATAAAATATTATAAATAATGGAAATAAAGCTTGAAATCTAGTACATTATGCAATAAATATAGAATTTTAAAATTATTAGAGCATATCAGTAAATAAATTTTAACCGATAATTTAATTCTTTTAAAATTTATTTACTGATATGCTCTAAGGGTGATTAGCTCAGTTGGTTAGAGCATTACGTTGACATCGTAAAGGTCGGTGGTTCGAGTCCACTATCACCCACCATTTCCCAGTTTTTGGTGTTTTCATAAATATATTAAACGACAGATATAGTTTTGGTGTCCTGTGTATTATCTTCTAGCTTTTGTTCCAATTTTGATTATTTTGCTTTAACTTAAAGAGATAATTATTTATAGATGAGTTGGGCGATCTGCCTATAGAATGTTACATAATAGGTAAAAAAGTTAAGGAAGATTTCCAAATTATTAGACAAAAGTTTAGGAAAAGTGAAAGGCAATTTATGAGGGATATGGATTAATAGTTTAATATAAGATACAATAAATTATTTTATGATCTAGCCTCCATATCTTACTCCTTAATAAAAACCAATTCACTATCGGATGAATGCTTAGCACTAAATGCATAACCTAAATATAAGAAATTCTTAAGTAGCTCAGGTGAGTCAATTAGGTTGTTAGCAATAACCTTGACCATCGCCCCACGAGCTTTTTTAGCATTTATTCCAATTGTTGATAATTTTCCGTCTCTATTTTCTTTAAAATGAGTGTTAACTAATTGATATTTAAGCTTATTTAGGTTTATTACAGATGAATATTCTTGTGATGCTAGATTGAGTAAATATTTATTTTCATGCTTAGCAAGAATTTTATTAATATAATTAGTGACTTCATCTTGCCAAAAGCTTGTTAAATTTAGTTCATTTAGTTTTGTTGCCATTTCTAATCTATACGGCTTAATAGCATCTAGCGGTTTTAAGGCTCCGTAAAGACCTGATATAATAAGCAAATGTGATTGTAGGAAATTTAGTTCATGATTAGTTAGTTTTTCTACATGTATATTATTAAAAACATCTCCTGCATAAGCAAAAATAGCTGCTTTACTCTCTTGATTATTAAAATCCTTAAATCTTTCTTTATTTATATGTGCAAGTTTTGTACTTATATCCATTATTTCCGATAATTGATTCTCAGAATAGCTTTGGAGTGTAGAAAGTAACTGATTAGTTAAATTAGGGAATATAAGAGAAGTTAGCCCTGTTTTGGGAGCTAGCTTCTCAAAATTAAGAGTTTTAGTGGAAGAAATAATAACAAGCATTTCTATCTAACCGGAGTACTCGGAAGAGATGAGGTGGTATTCGCAATATTTCTGTTAGTATTATCAATTGTTTTCATAATTGCATAACTTGGATCACTGTCAAGTTCTACTACTTCTTTTGATTTCGTAGTTTTTTGGCCTGTACAACCAATTAAAGCTACAGAAGCAAATAAAATTATTAAATATCTTATCATAATAAATACCCTGTTTTAATTTTACACTTGAGATAGTTGCCTATTATTATAATGTCAAGTGAGAGGAAATTTTATTACCCTACCCTATAACGTTTAAGTAATAATCTAAAGATTCTTCATAATATTTTAAATCTAATTCTGCATAATTTAAATTAGGTTCCTCTTCGCTTTTTTCTATTTTGGGTTTATGTTTATCATAATGTTTTCTAGTTTCTAAATAATATTCTAAAGTTTCTTCATATTCCCAGCTAGGGTGATCATCAGATGCTTTTTCTAAATATGTCATTATTGATGATATTTTTTCCTTTAAAGATTCACATTACATACTTCTTCAAAAATATGATAATATTCTTTCTTATTAGATACTAAAAGCATTATTGTTGGTTTACTATCATTTAATTAATTATATAATTCTTCAAAAAAAGAATCATATTTTCCATTACCTATAATATCGTGATACATGAGAGAGTTTATATTAAGTGCTTGAATAACCAGTTTTCCGTTTATCGATAATATTTTTTAAAAAGTTCTAAATCTTCAATATGAAGAGCCATGGATAAAATATTATTATGTAGTACCATGCTTTTTATTATTTTCCACTTCTCTATAACACTATATTTAGACCATTCCATAACTTATCTACTCCGTATAGTGAAATAAATTTTTAGGCATTCTGTAATAAACAATATTATAGAATTTATTGCTTTCAGGGAATTTGCGTTTGCGGATAGAGAAGCTACCAAAATTTCTAATTTCGATACGTTCTTGTTCTTTGAGAGACCGACTTAAATAATCTAAGATTAAATATACTGAATCTTTCACATCTTCTTTGGAAAGATAATTCAGCTTATCATGTACTTTATCTATTAAATAATTCTGAGTAACCATTATTAAAAAATTGCTTTGATTCCATTAAAACTATTTTTAAAAAAACTAGGTGCTATACTATCAAAATCTTCAAGTATTATGTCCATTAATTTTGGTTTTGGTTTTAATTGATAATCTTTAACTAGTAGATTAGCATTAATTTTCTTAACTTCCTGTAACCATTTTAATGCAGTCTCTTCCGAGCCTATAGCATCCACAAGCTTTAACTTTAAAGCCTGACGACCTGAATATATTCGTCCGTCTGCGAGCTTTTTTACTTCTTCGATAGGAAGATTACGCCTCTCTGAAACAAGTTCAAGGAAAAAATTATAAGTATCTTCTATATTTTCCATAATGGCTACCCGCACTGCTTCCATCAGTTTTTCGGTAGGATTTGGGACAGCTTTTAATGCACCTGATTTGAAATTATTAAACTTAATCCCCAATTTTTGAGCAAGCTCCGTTACCTCGGCTGTTTGTAGTATTACACCGATTGAACCCGTAATAGTGCCGTTATGGCTAATAATATAATCGCCTCCGAGAGAGATTAAATAACCTCCGCTTGCAGCCATTGTTCCCATAACGATTACTACCGGCTTTTTCTCGGATATTTTACGTAAGATAGTATAAATTTTTTCAGAGCCGACTACCGTACCGCCGGAAGAATTTACGTTAACTATTAACGCTTTAATATGAGAATCATCAATTATTTTTTTGAGCTTTTTATCACGCTTTTCGTCTTCAAGAATTATTTCGTCTATTAATATGGAAGCTATATAGTCTTCATTAATATTAATAGGTAAAACCTCTTTTGGAGCAAAATCTTTACCAACTAGTAAGCATACGATAGCAATTAAAATAATAACTGCTAGCTTCCAAATTAACAAACGAGATTTTATTTGTCTTCTTTCAATTAAATAATCAGGTGTTATACTCATGGTTTCTTATGTTTTTTTAGTTATCCAATTCGATGTCATTCCAGCGTAGGCGGGAATCCAGCACTTTAAAGCATGTAAAAAGCTCGATTTATCTCGCTTTATGATGGGGATTCCTGTTTTCGTAGGAATGACATCAGAGTTATCCAATAAAAAACCTACACGGATATGTAGTTCATGACAACTACAAACCATTCTTAGGGCGTTCAGGACTCTTCATCATCTCAAAAAACTCATTGTTGGTTTTAGTATTTTCAAGTTTTTTGAGTAAAAATTCTATTGCTTCACTGCTACCCATTGGGTCAATAATACGACGAAGAACCCACATTTTATTTAATATTATTTTATCTACTAATAAATCTTCTTTTCTAGTTCCTGATCTCGTTATATCAATAGCCGGATAAATACGTTTATCGGCAATCTTACGATCTAGAACTATCTCGGAATTACCTGTACCTTTAAACTCCTCAAAAATTACTTCATCCATACGAGAACCGGTTTCAATTAAAGCCGTACCTATTATAGTAAGCGAACCGCCATTTTCGATATTTCTTGCTGCTCCAAAAAATCTTTTCGGTCTTTGTAGTGCATGAGCATCAACACCGCCTGTTAATACTTTACCTGATGACGGCACTACGGTATTATAAGCACGAGCTAAACGTGTTATCGCATCTACTAAAATTACTATGTCTTTTTTATGTTCTACTAAACGCTTTGCTTTTTCGATAACCATTTCTGCAAGCTGCACGTGCCTACTTGCTGGTTCATCGAAAGTAGAGCTAACAACCTCTCCACGCACGGAACGTTGCATATCGGTTACTTCTTCAGGTCTTTCATCTATTAACAGTACTATTAAAAATACTTCCGGATTATTGGTTGTAATTGCATGTGCTATATTTTGTAATAATACGGTTTTACCTGTACGAGGAGGTGCTACTATTAATGCACGTTGTCCTTTACCCATAGGGGCAACAAGTTCAATAACTCGTGTACTAAAATCCTTACTATCTTTACTATTATTTTCAAGTTCTAATCCTAATTTGTCATCAGGATATAAGGGAGTTAAATTATCAAAATGAACACGATGATAAGCTTTAGAAGGGTCTTCAAAATTTACTCTATTGACTTTCAGTAAAGCAAAATAACGTTCTCCGGCTTTTGGAGCTCTGATCTGACCTTCTACAGTATCACCGGTACGCAGACCAAAGCGACGAATCTGACTAGGAGAAATATAAATATCATCAGGACCTGCTAAATAGTTTACTTCTGGCGAACGTAAAAAACCAAATCCGTCAGGTAGTACTTCAAGTACCCCTTCTCCCACTATTAAACCTCCCTGCTCTACAGATTTTTTTAAAATTGCAAAAACTAATTCTTGTTTAAGTAATGAATTAATATTTTCGATTTTTAATGCTTCTGCTTGAGCTTGTAGTTCCTCCGGTAATTTACGTTTTAATTGTTTTAAATTAATAATATTACCGTACTCTGCAAAATTATTATGATTGTTATTGGATTCGGTATTGTTAAGCTCTTCTGTAGATTCTTTATTAGTTGTGTTCATTATTTTATTATTAATAGATTATAATTGAAAAGTTGAGTTAGCAATTAAGTTTAAAGGTAAGTAATATACTTATTTAAAATTAGGAATCAAATTAGATTTTTAGAAAATTTTATTTATTCTTGCGGTTTGAAGAATTATTTATCTTGTTAGCTTATAAGAGCTGTTTTATGTATGTAAAAGCATACTAACAACGTAATAGCACATTGTCAACTCAAATCGTCATTGCGAGCAGGTATTGTTGCATAGACCGGTAAAACTCACTGTGTCACCCCGTAGCTCGACCACAGGATCCATAAAAACCATAAAAGTACTAATAATTTTATTATTTTCTTGGATACCGTGGACAAGCCACGGTATGACATCAAGGACGTTTGGATAAACCAATCCACGTATACTCTACAAATCCTTTGATTTTAATAATAATACATTTGAATTAAGTAATGGAGTGAAAACGTTTTTCACTTCGTTTAATAATGCTTCATTGCTTATTTCTTGGTTTAGTTCGCTACGTACCGCATCAAATATTTCTCTTAAACTTTTCTCTTCTACCATATATTTAAAAATATATTTAGTGCTTCTAAATATAGACATTGAGATATTAACATTATTTAATATCCCATTATTAATAGTAAAATTAATAACATTATTTACTGCTGCAGGATTAGATTCCAAATGCTCATAAATTTGTTTAGCAAAATTGGCAATATTATGGAAGTACAGTATATTATCAAGGTCATCAAGAGAGGCTACACTATCTTTTTGGTTTGATACGTAAAATGAATGTTTAATAATATTACCGGTAAGTATTTCGGAAATTGCTTCTCTAGTTACTTTATCCATCTTTTTAACTTTTTGCAGAAGTGAAAAATCTTTTATATAATTTTCCGGTCTTAATAAAATTTTCTCTAAAGGATCAAGATAATCAACAAAATTTAAGCCTGCTTTTTCTACGAATTCATATAACTCAGGAACGGAATAGGCTCTATCCTGTTTGTGCAGGAACATGTCATAAACTCCGGCGTCACCGCAATTTTGGTAATCTGAAAATAACTCCCAACCTCTTTTATACCAGTTAGTAGCAGGCAAATTATCTAGAATTATCTTCCCGTTCATTACTTCTTCGACACGGTTTTTAGTATCTTTATTTATCATTTTCATTAAATCCTGAATTTGATAAACACCGGTACGTCCGTATTTAGCATATACCATTAAACCCATACCGCCGGTTGGCTTTAAAGAATCTTTTAGATTTTTTAAACCTTCATCGGGATTTGCTAAATGATGAAGCACACCGGTACAATTTATATAATCGAATTTTCCAAGTTTTAAATTAGGTATATTTAATATTGAATCATTAATCCATTTAATATTTTTAAGTCCTCGTACTTTTGCACGTTTTTGCGCTACTTCCATGCTAGGTTTACTAAAATCTAGATATATTATCTCGGCATTTTTTTTATCTTTTAACTGCTCGGCAAGATAAATAGTTGCATCACCAGTGCCGCCGCCCGCTGTTAAGCATCTAAAATTATTATTAAAATTTTCTTTTCCTTTATATAGAAAATGGTTTAATTCTCCTAAGAACTCACCGCAAATTGTAAGTAAACGTTCTTTTTCTTGATTTGGGTCTCTGAAAGGATACGGATAATCTTGATAATGCTCTTGTACTTCTGCTAAGTCTTTAGAAATTTTTGTTTTCTTTGAATCGTTCATAAATATTATTATTTTTTTAAGTTATTATTATGTAATCGTTTATCTATTTTCGACTTTGTTGCATGGATCGGTTTCCCGTTATTGCAAGGAAAAACTGTAAGTTTTAACTAAGCAATCCAGTAAAAAATTCTGATTTACAGAATTTTTTTATTATTTTTTCTAGATTGCCGAGTCACTGACGGTTCAGGTATCCCCATGCGGGCAACGTTATCTACTCTCTAAGAAGTATATCTTTTATAATTAATTGAATAGTACAATTATCTTGCCAATTATTAGTTTTTAACGTTCCTATTGCGGCAATATTTTTTGCTTTAGGGCTTAATAAAACATCTTCAAATGAAGTTCCTACCGAATTAAAAGCAATAGCAGATAAGGCTTTATAACCAAAGCTTCGCTTATTTGGAACAAGCATACATTTAATATGCTTACTTCCAACGATATCTGCTTTTAATACAAATAAATCATCGAATTTAAATATAGGCTCATGATTTCCTGGACCGAAAGGCTCTAAAGTGTTTAATTCCTCGATTAAATGGAAATTTACACCATTAACTGTTAAATCAATATCATATTCTGCATGCTTATAATTTTCTAGTTTATTTATACTAATTCTAAAAGCATTATTAAAAAAATTCTGCAATTCTTGTAATTTTTCAGCAGTTACGGTAAAACCTGCAGCCATAGCATGACCTCCGCCTGCTATTAGCAAATCTTTGCTTTTAGCATTGATAATCTCAGCACCGAAATCAATACCTAAAATAGAACGGCATGAAGCTTTACCAATACCGTCATTTAAAGCCACAACCGCTACCGGCTTCTCAAATTTTTCTTTTAATCTTCCGGCAACGATTCCTATCACGCCTGGATGCCATCCTTTTTTTACGATAAATAATAAACTACTATTTTGTTGAGTTAAAGCAATTTCTGTTGCCTCTTCTATCATTAATAATTCAATTACTTTACGCTCATTATTATGTTTTTCGAGTTCTTCAGCTAATTGACTTGCTTCATTAGAACAACTAGTAGAGAGGAGATTAGCCCCTAAACTTGACTTTCCTACTCTACCGCCTGCATTGATACGTGGACCTAGAATAAAACCTAAATGATAACATTTCGGTATTTCATTAAGCCCTGCCATATCATATAATGTTTTAATACCAATATTTTGTCTTTGTTGCATTACTTTCAAACCGCTTGCGACAAATGCACGATTTAAGCCTGTTAATGTCATCATATCGCAAACAGTACCAAGAGCCACTAAATCTAGATACTTCATTAGGTTAGGCTGAAGCATTGTTTGCGTGAAATAATTTTGCTTCTTTAAATTCGATAATATTGCAGTTGCAAATAAGAAAGCAACTCCTACGGCGGCCAAATGTTTATATTCGCTTTTTTCATCAATACGATTTGGGTTTACTATCGCTACTGCATCCGGTAATATTTCCGTAGCTATATGATGATCGATTACTATCACATCAAGGTTAAGGTCTTTTGCATATTTTAGGGCTTCGTGTGCCATAGCACCGCAGTCAACCGTAATTAATAGTTCTGTACCGTTATCTTTAATTTTTTGCATAGCAAAAGGAGTTGGACCATATCCTTCAGCTATACGATCAGGAACATAAATATCACATATTATATTTAAATCTCTAAAGACATTTTTAAGTAAAGCAGCTGAAGTAGCACCGTCTACATCATAATCGGCAAAGATACATATTTTTTGGTTATTTAAAATAGCGTTAACGGTTCTATCTACAGCCTTTTTCATATCGAGTAGATGAAAAGGATCAGGTAATAAATTTTTGATTTTCGGTATCAAAAAATTTTCTACTTCCTCTAGATTATTTACTCTTAATGATACTATCCTAGCCAGTAAATCACTAATTTTGAAACTACGACATAACTCGGTGACTATATCTTCGTTAATCAGTTTCTGTTGCCAGATTTTACCGTTTATAGATGCTTGTGTTTTCATTTTACATTGTCATACCGTGGCTTGACCACGGTATCCATCTTTTTATACTAAAAAATATCTCGGTATTACCTAATTCGCTTGATCACTGAATCCAATTAAAAATGCCAAAATAATTTGGTATACTTTAAATGGTTTTTACTGGATGCTGTGGTCAAGCCACGGCATGACATCGCATCTATATCTCTGAAAGTTTTTTAGCTTCATCGTCTGCAATTAAAGCTTCAACAAATTCATCTAATTGTCCGTTTTTAACTACTTCGTCTATCTTATAAAGTGTTAAGTTTATTCTATGGTCGGATACTCTTCCCTGTGGAAAATTATAAGTACGTATCCGTTCCGAACGATCTCCCGAACCTACCTGCCCTCTTCTACTATCGGCTCTTTCTTGTTCCTTGTTACGTCGTTCTTCTTCATAAATTCTAGCACGTAGAATTTTTAACGCCTTTGCTTTATTTTTATGCTGTGACTTCTCATCTTGTAAGGCTACGGTAATACCGGTAGGGATATGGGTTATACGTACGGCAGAATCAGTAGTATTAACGTGCTGTCCACCAGCCCCTGAAGCTCTATAAGTATCAATTCTTAAGTCTTTATCTTCAATTTTAATATCAACCTCTTCAGCCTCAGGAAGTACTGCAACTGTTGCTGCCGAAGTGTGAATACGTCCTTGTGATTCCGTTTCCGGTACTCTCTGCACTCTATGAACGCCTGACTCAAATTTGAGCTTAGAGAATACATCTTTGCCTTTTATCGACGCCGATGCTTCTTTATAACCGCCTATGCCCGTATCGGAAATTGCTAATATCTCGAAACGCCATCCTTTTAACTCGGCATATCGTTGGTACATATTGAAAAGTACGGCAGCAAAAAGTGCGGCTTCTTCTCCGCCGCTTCCTGCTCTAACTTCAATAATAGCACTTTTACTATCCGCATCATCTTTCGGTAATAAAGCAATTTTTACAGCTCTTTCAAGTTTTGGTAACGAATTTTCAAGAGTATGTATTTCGTCTTCAATCATTTCTAAAGTGGCATTATCAAGTCCCACTTCTAGCTTAAAATTATTTGCTTCTTCAAACTCAGATTTAACTTTATTATATTCTTTAATTTTTACTACAACATCTTCAAGTGCAGCATATTCTTTAGATGCCTTAACAAACTCGTCTCCCATAATGCCGGAAGATAGTTTTTTGCCTAAATTTTCATATTTATCTAAAATTTTTGCTAAATTATCTGAAAAACTCATGTTATTTTATTTGGATTTGTTTTGATTATTGTCATACTGCGACTTGAGCACGGTATCCATCTTAAAATACTATAATATTAGTATTTTAAGTTGTTTTTATGGATCCCGTGGTCAAGCCACGGGATGACACAGAGATGAAATTGATCCACATGGGCATGCGCGCAATGACGACTTATATCAACATCAAAGCGGGGCTTTCTATAAACTGCTTAAATGCTGCCAAGAACTCAGCACCGACTGCTCCGTCTACTACTCGGTGATCGGCAGAAAGAGTTACATCCATAATTGTTGCTATAGTTATTTGATCATTCTTGACTATAGCACGTTTTGCACTAGCTCCAACGCCCATTATACAACTTTGCGGTTGGTTAATTATAGCATTGAAATTTTTAATACCGTACATACCGAGGTTAGAAATGGTAAACCCTCCGCCCTGAAATTCTTCAGGGGTTAATTTGTTATCTTTTGCTTTCTTTATTAATTCTTTCATTGCACGAGATATCTCTATAATGTTTTTTTGATTGGCATTTTTAACTATCGGCGTAACAAGCCCATTCTCAATCGCTACCGCTACTGAAATATCGACATTATTGTAATATCTAATCGCATCTTCCCCCCAACTAGCATTGGCATTTGGTACTTCTTGTAAAGCTTTGGCTACTGCTAAAATAATAAAATCATTAACCGATATCCTTGTTGATTTATCTTCAGAAAAAGATTTATTAATATCTTCTCTTATATCTAACAATTTATCAACATTACATTCTATAGATAAATAAAAATGTGGAACTATTTGTTTAGATTCAAGCAGACGCTTGGCTATAATCTTGCGGATATTATTATTTGGTACTAAACGATATTCTTCAGGATTTCTACTAACTATTTTATTATAAACAGTGCTAGGAGTATATGATAAGACATCTTGTTTAACTATTCTACCGTGCGGACCGCTACCTTTCACGCTCTCAAGTCTAATATTTCCCATTTTTGCAAGTCTTTTTGCAAGAGGTGAGGCGAATATTTTACTAGCATCATGTTGTATAACTGCTACCTGTTCTTCTACCTTAGCTATATTCTCGTGTGGTTTTGGAAGGTTAGCATCTGTTTTCGGTGACGGTGATACATTATTATTTTTTGCAATAAACGTATCAATGTCCGCTTTTTCTTCTCCTTCTTCACTTAATACGGCAATTAAAGAGTTAACAGGTACATTTTGACTATTTTGTGGGATAACTATTTTGGCCATTATACCTTCGTCTACTGCTTCTACTTCCATCGTTGCTTTATCGGTTTCAATTTCGGCAATTACTTCCCCAGGATTAACTTTATCACCTTCTTTTTTTAACCACCTAGCTAGATTTCCTGCCGTCATAGTCGGAGATAAAGCAGGCATTAAAATTTTAATCGGCATAATTTGTTTAGATTTGATTTTTTATTATTGTTGTTCTTAACGTCATTGCGAGGAGGCGTTGTTGTATGGCTCATTTTATGTCATTCCCACGTAGGAGGGAATCCAGTAAAACATATAAAAAACAAGTTTTTTTATATGTTTGTTTTATCAAATATGTAACTTCTATATTAATATTGAAGTTATTTTTAACGATTTGAGTAGCTATCACACCTTAATATCAGGGCTAACTATCATTATCATCTGCTTACCTTCCATTTTAGCATGCTGATCGATTTTAACGAGTCCTTCGAGTCCTACTTCTATACGTTTAAATAGTTCTTGACCAACCTCTTGATGAAGAATCTCTCGTCCCTTAAACCATAAAGAAATTTTTACTTTATCTCCGTCTTTTAAAAATTCTTTGATTTTCCTGAGCTTAGTTTCAAAATCACCTATACTAATATTAGGTTTAAATTTCATTTCTTTAAGTACGACGATTTTTTGCTTTTTGCGTGCTTCATGCAAACGCTTTTTGCTTTTGTACTTAAACTTACCAAAATCTAGAATTTTACAGACAGGGGGTACAGCATTCGGTGATATCTCGACTAAGTCAAGACCGGCTCTTTCTGCCATATCTAATGCTTCTCTAATATTTACGACGCCGTGCATTTCGCCGTTTTCGCCTACTAGACGAACTTCTCTAGCTCTGATTTCTCTATTAGCCTTAGGAAAATTATTTTTAGAAATAAAATGTCTCCGTATTATGTTTATCAATCAATATATTGCATTTAACTTATTTTATTTAAAATTACAAGTAAATAAAATATTTGATCTTTAATTTTATTTAGAAAGTTTTAAAAAAAATTGAAACTACAAGGCAAATTCCAAATATTAATAAACAGATTCGTGTTAATTTAGCGACTATTTCCTGTATTTTCAAGTTTTTTAGGGCTATAGCATGCTTATGAGCTTGTTCTTTTTGTACCATATGCATTAATTTCTGTAAAGTACCGGGATAAATACTCTCATATTCACTGATTAAATCAATTGGCGGTAATATATGTTCAAATTTTTTACGGTAAAAATTATTATCAGGCTCATTGACACTAAAAGTCTTAGCATAACCTTTATTTAATCTATTATTTTTGTTAAAAAAATGTTTAGTCTCTTTCATATTCCTTTTTTATTTTTTGAAATGTATATAATATATTACTTTCAACTATTTTAAAATAATCAATTAATTGCATTTCTTTTTTTTGCTGTTGTGTGGAGCTTTTCATATTTATTATATTCTTTAGCTCTGCATATACTAGTTTTATAAAACTTTGTTTCATTGATTATACTAAATTTATAAAATCTTTTTTTGGTACTAGTGGTTCGCCCCTAAAATTTATAGCATTATTAAATTTATTGCAACAGCTTATAAAATTTTATCATATCCGGCAATAATTTTTACTTCCTCGGTATCTTTAGCATAATCTGGTATAATATCTTCTAATATAATCAAATCACTGAAATTTCTTAGAACTTTACTGCTAAAATGATTTTTGCCGAATATAATTTGACCGCCGTTATAATAGCCGTTTTCTTTATCTAAATCTAGTATTCTTAAACTTTCCTTGAGCATTTCTTTAACCTTATATAGCCGCTATGTAAAGCTTTATCTATTTTGGCATTTACTATTTCCGAAAACTGCTTTACATGTTTTGCTATATTGAGATTATATTTTACCGTTTCAGGTTTTAAATATATTTAACAGTTTAAATCATATTGTGTATATCAAGTGCAATAATATGTAACGAAATGCTCAAAAAGCTTGTCAGTATATATTATTATTTTAACAATAGAATTATTTAAATCCATTGTCGTCATAATGCCGTTTTCTTCAAAAATACCTTCCAAGATTATATGATTCTGTGCAGAATCGTTAAATTCCGCTTCTTTGACATCTAAACCGGAATTCGGTAAAAAAAACTCTCTCTTCACTTTTTATAGCATGATCACTATTTGTTAAGTTTAATTCCTCACCGCTAGCTAGCTTAATTTGAAAACAATAAACAACATTAGAGAGCTTTGTTATTACTTCTTCAATTGCAATACTCATATCATTACCTCCATCAACTCTATGTTGGATAATTCTATAGAACCGTCATTACAATAAGAATATTCAAAACTATCTATACTAAATCTAACTGCTACGTCAAAAGTAAAATCAGCAGTTAAAGTTGTATCGTGTCCTAAAGGCTTCGGTAAGGTTATATTGCCGTCATCATAATCGAATATACCCATAGTCCTTGCGTTATTAATATACAGAACTACACTATTATTAACCGGTTTAGTCATTACTCGTTCGTAAGGAACAATAGCATCGCTATATATCTTCCTTAGCTGCAATTTATTTAAATTGCCGTCACCTCTAGCGATCATTCCGTTAGTTACTTTATAATCGCCATAATCCCTAAATCTAAAAGCAAAATTACTGCCTAGTCTTGCTTTAAAGAAGCTATTAAATTGCTCAAATTCAGTACTGTTTAACTTTGCATTTTTGATAAATATTTCTGACAGCCATAGTTGCGGTCTAAATGTCTTGCTTCTCTACCTGATTTAGTTATGGCGTGAGAAGTAGAAAATTCCGGCTTTCCGACCGCAAAACTTTCAATAAATTCCGGCATACGTATATCGTGAAAATTCATAAGATACCTAAAATTACATGTGTGTTTTACTGGATTCCTGCTTTTGCAGGAATGACATTAATATCTTTACTAAGCTTATCCAAATTTTTTACAAGTTTTTCTGGATTGCCGCACTACCAAAGATCGCTCGCAATGATGACTTGGATATCCATACAGACAACACCTGTCACGCTACTAGATGATACAGAGGGCTTTTCAACAACGCCTGATAATTCATTACCAGTTTTGTATTGACTAAATCTTTGCTAGCTTGCAACTCTATTTTATTTGCTTTTATCCCTGCAACATTTTCAAATGAGTGATTTTATCGCTTATTTTACTAGCAAGGCTTAGAGCAATATTACGATTTTTATCATTAGTAAAAATACATATTTCAAATTCCAGCTGTATTATATTTTGTACATTAGTAGATACATTATTAACGTTCAATATATTAACGAGTAAGAATGGACATTTTGCATCCTGAACAACGGCAAAATAGGCACTGTTGCAAATAGGGAATATAGTATATAAGGAATAGAGTAATAAATTGTTATAGATAAGCTTTATGAATATTTTAAGAGACGTCATTTTAAATACGACATAATAATATGGGCGGTAAGGTGGT
>NZ_BAABMM010000030.1:0-6212 GCF_045865205.1 Candidatus Rickettsia kedanie
ACCACCTTACCGCCCATATTATTATGTCGTATTTAAAATGACGTCTCTTAAAATATTCATAAAGCTTATCTATAACAATTTATTACTCTATTCCTTATATACTATATTCCCTATTTGCAACAGTGCCCCTTATTATTACCGGTAAATAACGCACATTTAAAAGTTTTTGCAATTTTTAAGAATTTTGTGTTAAAGTACAAATATTATCGTGAGCAAGACTTTTAACTTTCTTTAATTGCTCATATGCATTTGTTAAAAATGCCTGAGAAGCATAACTTAGAGCGCTGTGCTCTTGGGGTATATATTTATTACCTTGTTAAATTAGAGCTTAAGTAGAGGTTAACAAAAATTAAATCTATAATTTAAATTTAGTAATATTTTTGCTAAAAAGAAAGTTCGGCAGTAGAAAAAGAGATTATTTTTTTGGAAGGTAGTTGCAATATTATTCTACCAGTATTATCGATATCTTTAAAAAGACCGGTTATTATATCATTTTGATGTTTGACGCTAATATTTTCATGTAACGTATAAGCATGTTCTAACCATTTTTTTCTAATAAAAGAAAAACCGTTATTATGCCAGATTTGATAATATTTTTCAAAATTCTCTATTAATTTTTCAAGTAAAGCTTGCGGCTCTATAGGCGGTAGGTTTTCGCTTATTAAGCTAGTAGTAGGCTGGTCGATATTATCAGGGTGATAGGTAATATTAATACCGATACCGATAATAAGGTAATAATTATTTTCTATTTTAACAGATTCAAGAAGTATACCGGCAATTTTCCGACCGTTCACGAGAACATCGTTAGGCCATTTTAGTTGTATAATGTCATCCCGTGGTTTGACCACAGGATCCAGAAAACAGCTTACAGCATCATTGGTTGTTGGTTTACGGGATCCTGTGGTCAAACCACGGGATGACATACAATCATAAACGGCAAGTGCTGTAACAAAAGATAATTGCGGTAATAATTCTAGCTCTTTATCAGGCTTTATTAGTAAACTTACATGTAAGTTACCCGACCTAGACTGCCAGTTTTTGCCGCTTCTACCACGTCCGTTAGTTTGAGATTTGGCTAGTACTGCATAGTTTGAATCAACTTTAGCACTCTGAGCAATTCTCATAGCCTCAGAGCTTGTACTGTCTAGTTTATCAAAAACAATTAGTTTAAATTTACCGATGTTCATTTTTTTAGTAATCGTCATTGCGAGAAGAATTACACAGTAATTCAACGAAGCAATCCAGTTAAAAATTCTGATTTACAGAATTTTTTATTATTTTTTCCGGATTGCTACGTCGCTTCGCTCCTTGCAATGACAATAATTATCCCCTACTTGCATTACTTCTAGCCACAGTATTACTATGTTTGCTTTGAATTTTTGGTGTTTTACTTTTAGTGATAAAGCTTTCTAAATCTTGTTTAGTAAATTTAAACTTAGCAATATTTTCATCAAAGGTTTTAGTTTTATCAAATCGTACATCTTGATTTTTATCTATCCCAAGTACCTCAATGAAACTATCTTTTATTTTACTTGAAGCAGCGGGATCGTTTAAGGTATGCAGCAAAGCTTTCAATGAGTTTGTATCGGTTTTGAGTGTATTATTACGACTAGTTGCAGCAATAATTACATATTCTTTAAGCTTTTCATTTAATTCTTTTTCGTTTAATGCTCCGGTTTTACAAAATGATAATAACTTTTTTGCTTTATCATCATGATTTTCAATAACTCCTTCTTGCCATTTAGAAGTATTATTTTCTTTTGACGGAATAAACATTTCTAATAATTTGGTTCCAAAAGTTTTATATAGATTTTTATTATCATAAACTTCATAAACATTTAGTAGAAATTTTTGATGGTCAAATGTTTTGTCTGCTTCTTTGCCAAGGTCATGATTATTCAAATGTTCTCTAGTTTGACAATATCCTTTAATATGCAGATAATCAGAATATTTTTATGCATCTTTGAAATCCAAAGTATCGATTCCGGCAGTATCTAACAACAGTGTTTAAAGCATTTTCATGTAACTACTCATTAGTTTCTCTTAGAGTTTCGGTATATTTAAATTTTCCTCCTACTTTTGCAAGAGTCTTAAATAATACATCAGCTAAAAACTTTACGATATCACTTAGGCTTTTAAATTTTTGTGCGCTATATATAGCAATATTTGCATCAGCTTCCATACCTGTGCCAAAAACCATAGCTAGAGTTCTACCTTGCTTTTTAGCTAAGGTAATTTCCTCCATATTATCAGTGACTTCTTTTGTATCAAATTCCGGTTCATTGCCTTTATAAATATTGGCCGGTATATTATCTCTATATCCACCGTCGACATATTTTTTACCGTCAATTTCTACCGACTCAAAAACAATGGTTATAGAAGCAGAAGCACGGTAAGCTAAAGCAATTTCAATATTTGGCATATCAAAGCTATTGAAGATAGTTAGTTCACTTGTCTCTCGCTGCGTTGCTGTAATTACTAAATCCTTATACTGCACTGGATCGTATTTTCGCAGTAACGCTATATCCTTAAAATATATTTTACCATCTTTTTGGTTGTATCGTTCTCTTAATTCATCAAGAGCTTTATCATCTTTAACATTTACTATATCTGATCTCTGTAAAAAATTTCCTATATTTTCTTTAATAACAATTTCTAATAGATCATATCAAGGTTTACCGTCTTTATTTAACTGTACTATACCTGCAGAAAATCCTTTTTTCCCAAGCAAAGTTTGCAGATTTGTATTTTTAGAAATTTCTTCAAATCGCTCAGGCGGTGTTCTAAGAGCTACCACTGCTGCAGTTATAGCACCGGCGGAAGAACCTGCTACTGCCTTTACATTATCTAAAATACTGGCTTTTTTTTGCTGCCTTATAAGCTCCAGAATATATTGTCCCTTACTCCCCCTCCACTAAAGGCTATATATTTTCGATAGGAGTTTCTTGAGCCTGTTTAATATCCTCTAAATTCATAATTTTACTTAATTAAGTTATCTTCTACAAACTTCCAGTTAATCATATGCTTAATAAATATGTCAACATAATCAGGTCGTTTGTTATGATAATCAATATAATAAGCATGTTCCCATACATCACATGCAAGAAGCGGCTTCATACCGTTTGCTATAGGTGTACCGGCATTAGCAGTTTTTATAATTTGTAGCCTATTATCGTGATATACCAGCCATGCCCAGCCGCTACCGAACTGCCCCACTGCGTCTTGCTTAAACTGCTCGCAAAATCCTTCAAAACTACCGAAATCTTTATTAATTTGTTCTAATATTTTACCACTTGGCTTACCTCCGCCCTGCGGCTTTATTGAATGCCAAAAAAAGGTATGATTCCATATTTGGGCTGCGTTATTAAAAATAGCTGCATTTGAGTTTTGAGATGACCAGTCTATTATTTCTTCTAAATCTTTTTTTTGTAATTCTTCTTTATCTTTGAGTAAGTTATTTAGATTTTGTACATAAGCATTATGATGTTTACCATGATGATAATCAAAAGTCTTGGGAGTAAAATGTGGTTTAAAACTCTCTTTGTCATAAGGTAAATCCGGTAAGATAAAAGGATATGAGGTTTGATTAGATTTGTTGCAATAGGTCATGCTATTTTCTCCTAGATAGGGTTTTAGGTTTGTTGTTGTCTCGGGTATACGAAGATCAACTTTAAAAAGAGCAAGGAGTTCACAAGACGAGGAGCGGATCGTATAATAATCGGTGAGCACCCTTGTTCTTGTAGAACGACGTAGCCAATTTTTAAAGTTCATCGAGTAAACAGCAATTTATAAAAATCGGAAGCTAGATAAAGCGATCCGGTTATTATAATATTTGCTTTATTATCACCGTTTATCTTCTTTATATCACTAATCGCTTCTTCGAGTGAGTCGCTTTCGCTAAAATCAATACCGCTCTTTCTGCCTTCCAAATTTATTGTTTCTGCACTATGGCTTAGTGGTTCGGATAAAACTTTAACACCATAACCTTTAATTGTCAAACCCTTAAAGTAGGAGCAAAACTCTTTGATATTCCTATTTTTAGTCATACCGAGTATTAAATATATCGGTGATTTTAAGTTATCATGAATCCAATTTGCCAAAACTTGAGCCCCACTATTATTATGAGCTGTGTCTACCCAAATTTGAACATTATCACCTATTAATCTGGAATATTTTTTTGGTTCTATTTTTTCGATTCTAGCCCGCCAAATAGTATTTTGTAGTCCTTTAGAGATAATTTCGTTGCTAATATTAAATTGTTTATTTATCAAACTTATTAAAGCAATAACGCTTGCAGCATTTATTAATTGATGATCACCAAGTAGGGAAGGAGTCGGAAATTCATAACTAAAATTTCGTGATGAATAAATAAATCCGTTGTCCGCCTTTTTAATACCGAAATCATATTTATAACAAAAAGTAGGTACATCTAGCTCTTCAGCTTTTGCAAATAATGTTTCATAAACTTCTAAAGCTTGTATACTGATAACGCAAGGAACGCAAGATTTCATAATACCGGATTTCTCAACTGCTATTAGGGGTAATGTTAACCCAAGCACATTCATATGATCATATGAAATAGGTGTAATTAAAGTAATTAACGGTTGTTCTACTGTATTTGTTGCGTCTAACCGACCGCCTAGTCCCGTCTCTAAAATTAATATATCGGCTCTTGTTTTCTCAAATGCTACAAATGCTGCTGCCGTAGTACCTTCAAAGAAGCTAGGTTCGATATTAAATTTTTCGCTTGCTACCCTCACCTCCTCACAAACCTGCCATAATTCATTATCCGAGATTTGCTCACCTGCTACTACAATTCGTTCATTAAATTCGAATAAATGAGGAGATGTATAGCAATGTACCTTATAACCTGCAAGCGTAAAGATGCTTTTAAGCATAGCACTGCTTGAACCTTTACCGTTTGTACCTGCTATATGTATGACGGGAGGAAGCCTTAAATGAGGGTTACCTAAGGCTTTTAAAAGTCTTACTATATTTTCAAGATCATATTTAATATTATTTTTCCAGGTCGGCACCGGAAAATGCGGTATTAGCATTGTTATTGATTTTTTGCATGAATAATAGAGTTATATATCAACACTCGATATCATTACCGCGGCAGCGGGAATCCAGTAAAACCTACTATGTCACCCCGTGGCTTGACCACGGGGTACACAGAAAAACATTAACAAAGATTGGATACCGTGATCAAGTCGCGGTATGATACTAAATATTCCTGGATTCCTGCTTCCGTGGGAATGACATCAAAATTTTTAGGCAATACAGAAGTTCATCGAGTGTTTGGTTTTACTACATTGATAAGTCCGATTAATAAGCCTGATTTAATTATTCCGGGTATTATAAAAAATAGTACACCACTATAAAATGCTTCTTTTAATCCTAAAAATTTGGATAACCATAACCAGCCTAAACCCATAATAATCATATTACCGATTAAGCATAAAGTAATTTGGTTTAACAATTTATTAGAAGTAAAAATTTTATCTTTTAAGCTAGCCATAATATATACGGCCACTATGAAACCTGCTAGATATCCACCGGTAATACCTAATAATATTGGTAACCCGCTAGAAAATTTACCAAATATCGGCACACCTGCAGCTCTTAGCGTTACAAAAGATAATACTACTAGAGTACCGCTGACCCTATTATAAGTAAGCCCGATAAATAGTACTGCAACAGTTTGTAATGTTATGGGAACAGGCTTAAACGGTATTAATATTTGTGAACAAATAGTAAGTAATGTCACTCCTAAAACTATTTCTATTGCTTGCCTTTTGGTTAACGGTAACGAGATTGAATTAAGTTGCATAAAATTACCTCATAATTTATTGTTAAGTAATTACACTCAATAGAATTATATAATGTTCTTGTCAATAAAATAAAAATGAAAATAAAAATTTATAATGATTTAGGAGTTTCAAAAGAAAGTATTAAGCATTGCGTGCATACCTTAAAACTTTATGCTCCAAAGTATAAGGTAGATTATACTACTGCACAAGAAATTATAGAGGAAAAGGTCACTGTTGCAGTATATAAGGAATAGAGTAATAAATTGTTATAAATAAGCTTTATGAATATTTTAAGAGACGTCATTTTAAATACGACATAATAATATGGGCGGTAAGGTGGTACTGTAAGTACGGTATTAGCTACCGAGATTTAGAATAGATGTTACTAGAAAGAGGAAT
>NZ_BAABMM010000031.1:0-35679 GCF_045865205.1 Candidatus Rickettsia kedanie
CCACCTTACCGCCCATATTATTATGTCGTATTTAAAATGACGTCTCTTAAAATATTCATAAAGCTTATCTATAACAATTTATTACTCTATTCCTTATATACTATATTCCCTATTTGCAACAGTGCCATAGCAAATTATATTAACAAATTTAAAATTTCAACTATTTTATTAAAGATATTCTTCAATTTAACATTGCTACTATTTTTTTCATACTGTATAAATATGTATTTAATGCTTCTAAACACATAAATGTTAGCAAATTTTAATATATGATATGAAAATATGATATGAAAAAATTAATTTATTATTTTGGCAGTAATGGTAGTGACGGAAACGCTAGCATAAAAAATGTACTTGGTAACAAAGGTGCCGGTCTTGCTGAAATGTCTAATCTAAAACTACCTATTCCTGATGGTTTTACAATAACTACGGAGCTATGTAATTACTTTTATACCCACAATAATAACTTTCCTAAAAATTTTCAAAACGACTTAAAAAAAGCTATCACCAAACTTGAAATAACTACCGGTAAAATTTTCGGCAGCACAAGCAATCCCCTATTATTATCGGTGCGTTCTGGTTCTACGATTTCAATGCCTGGAATGATGGATACTATCCTTAATCTTGGAATGAATAATGAAGTGTGTAATGCTCTTGCAGATTCCTGTGGTGATAAACGATTTGCTCTTGATAGTTACAAAAGATTTCTAGAAATGTATGGTTCAACGGTATTATTTATACCGAGTGATCTATTTGAACAAATTTATGAAAAGCACAAGATTCAAGCCGATATTCATAAAGATAGTGATATTACCGTAGAATTATTAGAAAAAATTATTGAGGATTTCAAACGGTTGCATATTAAGTATACTAAGCAACTAATTAATGATCCTTATGAACAATTAGAATCGGCAATTAAAGCGGTGCTACATTCTTGGATGAGTAATAGAGCGGTTATATATAGAAAAATCAATAATATTTCGGAGGGTTTCGGTACGGCTATTAATATCCAAGCAATGGTTTTCGGTAATTTAGGTAAAACTTCAGCTACGGGAGTTGCTTTTACTAGATCACCTTCTACAGGAGAAAAAAAGCTCTTTGGAGAGTTTTTAATAAATGCTCAAGGTGAAGACATAGTATCAGGCACTAGAACACCTATGCCTATTATTGCAAATGATTCAAATTCTATGCAAGCAATGATGCCGGAAGTGTTTAAGGAATTATCACAAATTGCGAAAAAGCTTGAAGAACATTACTTAGATATGCAGGATATAGAATTTACTATAGAAAATAATAAGCTATATATCTTACAAACACGTACTGCAAAAAGAACAGCCATCGCTGCTATTAATATTGCCGTACAAATGGTAGAAGAAAAGCTTATTTCTAAAGAACAAGCATTAATGCGAATCGATCCGGAATCATTAAATCAATTATTGCATACAAGCATTGATTACAGTAAGGGGCTTACTTCTATTGCCGACGGGCTTCCTGCATCTCCGGGTGCTGCAACGGGTATTGCAGTATTCTCGCCTTATGATGCTGAAAAATTATCTCATCATCATAAAGTAATTTTAGTGCGTCATGATACCAGCCCCGAAGATATTAACGGAATGCATGTTTCTGCAGGTATTTTAACTATTAGAGGCGGAATGACTTCACATGCCGCAGTTGTGGCAAGAGGTATGGGGAAGCCTTGTGTTTGCGGTACAAGTAATTTATCTATAGATGAGAAAAAACAAATATTAACAGCAGGTGACATAGTTATTAAACAAGGTGATATTATCACGATTGACGGAGGTAGCGGTAAAATCTTCTTAGGTGAAATGCCGTTAATTCAACCTACTTTCAGTGAGGAATCAAAGTTAATTTTAGATTGGGCAGACGAGATTAGTAGCTTAAAAGTTCGTGCAAATGCCGAAACGGTTAATGATGCTTTAGTATCTATAAAATTGGGTGCTCAAGGTATAGGTTTGTGTCGTAGCGAACATATGTTTTTTGATAAAAATAAAATTCCTTTAGTAAGGGAAATGATTATTGCTCCTGATATAGAACATAGAAAGCTTGCCGTGCAGAAATTATTACCTCTGCAAACGGAGGATTTTAAAGCTTTATTCAGAGTAATGAAAGACACACCGGTAAATATTAGATTACTTGATCCGCCGTTACATGAGTTTTTACCTACTACTGAAGAAGATAAAAAGAATTTGGCAAACAGCTTAAATCTACCTTTATCCATGATTAATCGACGTCTTCATGCTATGCATGAAGTAAATCCTATGCTCGGTCACCGTGGATGTAGACTTGGTATATGTTCACCGGAAATTTACCAAATGCAAATTGAAGCAATTTTTACGGCTATTTTTGAGCTACATAAAAAAGAACATATAGAATGTAACTTAGAACTAATGATTCCTTTAATTAGCAATGTAGGTGAAATAAAAAAGCTTAAAATGGATATTTATGAGGTAATAGAGGAATTAGAGCAACGTTATAGATACAAATTTTCTTTTACGCTCGGTACTATGATAGAACTACCAAGGGCAGCACTCGACAGTAAGAAAATAGCTAAGGAAGTTGACTATTTTAGTTTTGGTACTAATGATTTAACTCAGACTACATATGGAATTTCTAGAGATGATATTGCCTCTTTTCTTCCATATTATTTAGAAGAAAAGATTTTTGAATCCGATCCATTTACTACTCTAGATGAAGAAGGAGTAGGAGAATTAATTGAAATTGCTATAAAACGAGGAAAAAGCAGTAATGCTAATTTGAAACTCGGAGCTTGCGGGGAACATGCAGGAAACCCTGCTTCTATAGAATTTTTTCATAGAATGAATTTAAACTATGTTTCTTGCTCTCCATACCGTATCCCTATAGCCAGAATCGCCGCAGCACAAGCTAAGATTAAACACGGGTGATAAAGAGGCGTTGCCCTCGTGGCTCAATTTCCCCTCTGTCGTCATCCCGTGGCTTGACCACGAAGTCCATAAAAACAGTTAAAAATACTAATAAATTTAGTATTTTTAACTGGATCCCGTGGTCAAGCCACAGGGGTGACACAGTGGGTTTTATAGCTCCTCGCAATGACCAAAAAATTATTTACAAATTAATATGATCATAATACCGATATTAAGCATTTTTGGGTTTGCGTCTTTTTTGGCCAAATATTTCAAAACAAAATTGACCTTCACTATTCCCGTAACAATCAGCATATTAGTACCGATTTTATATTGCTTTGCTATGTTAAAGCTATTACCGGCTACAACACATGTAAGTTATTTCATCGGTATATTTTTAGCTTTCATGTCATCCTCGCCCTTTATGTCATTCCTGCGGAAGCAGGAATCTAGCAAAAATATAATTGAAATCATCATATTCGCTTTAATAATCTTCATATTTTTTCTTTATACAAGGGAAGCATCGCTGCATGCTTATGATGATTTCTCGCACTGGGGGATATTTACTAAGGAATTGCTATATTCCGGTATTTTTGAAAGTCAAAACTCGTTCACTTCTATTATTACTACTCATGCACATTATCCTAGAGGTGCTGCCGTTTATCATTACTTTATGCTTTCACTTTCAGGTTATTCGGACGGTAACGTATTATTTGCTCATTTCTTATTACATTTAGCATTTCTAGCTCCTTTAGCCGCAAATAAGAAGCTCTGGCAAACTGGAATGTTGTTTTCACTTTTACTTTGCAGCGTAGTATTATATACGACAGGAATTCGCTCTATATATAATGATAGTACTATTGGCTTAATGTTCGGAGCTATTTTTACTATTTATATCCTTGAGGAAGACAAGAAAAAAGCATTATTGCTTATTTTACCTATTACGATATTGCTTGCACTTTTCCGAGAAATTGGAACATGGTTTGCAAGTTTTGCTTCGATAATTCTTATAGCTCATTATACAATTTTTTATAAAAAACCTGAAAAATCAAGTGATTACATTATATATCTAATTCTACTTACCTTACCAATTTTGTGTCATTTTATTTGGATGAGTTATTTTCAAAATACTCATGATTTTTTTGACAGAGGCGAACATAGTTTTAGCAATTTGATATATATTGCTGAAAATTTTAATGAACAGCATAGAGCATTATTACTAAATTACGGTAAATTTCTCTTGTTATTCTTAGTAAAAGAAGGCAGTTTAGTTGTATATACTATTTGTATAGCTGCATGGTACGGAATTCATAAATATAAACCGGATTTGCTGCAAGAATATAAATTTTTCCTGATAAGTACGTTTGGATGTTTTATAATTTTTGCTTTATGGCGGTTATATTTATATTTCTGTAACTTTAGTTATGAAGAGGCAATTAGAGGAGCATCGTTACTTAGATATCTTGGATGTTATGTGATAGCTATCGGAATGATTGCAGCTTCATATATTCAAAATAGTATTTTCTTAAATAAGCAAAGTAATAAAGAATTATTTATATTCCTTCTGCTTCTTGCTATTTCTACATTTTCCGTAATAAAAAATATACTAAGAATCAAATACTTAAACTTAGAACAAAAGAATTTTATTCAAAAAACGACAGAGATTAAAACGCTATTGGAGCAAGGCAATAAAATTAAATTTAATTTTGGCGGTAAGAAAGATAATTTACAATGTTATATATTAAATTATAATCTAGCACCATATTTAGGGCAAAAATCTTTACAAGAATGTATAAAAGCGCCTAAAGAAGCAACGATAGAGATAAAGGAAGAAACAGTATACGCTCCCTTTAAATAGCTTTTGGAGATTTGTTGCATAGCTCCTTCCTGTGTCCATTCCCACGAAAGCGGGAATGACATAAACAATGTCAACGCCATGCAAGAATGACATAAAACCAATATAGATTTTAACAATTATGGATATAAAATATCATTTAGCTGCCGCTTACCGGATAATGGCATATTTATCGCTGGATGATCATACTTATACGCATCTATCCGCAAGACCTAAAAATGCCAATTTTTACTATATTTATCCTTTTGGACTAAGGTTTGAAGAAGTAACTACGGAGAATCTTTTAAAAGTGAGTTTAGACGGAAAAATTTTAGAAGGGGAAGAATATCAATATAATAAAACCGGTTACTTTATTCATGGTAGTATTTATAAAGCACGTCCTGATATTTCTGGCGTTTTTCATTATCATACTCCCGCAAGTATAGCAGTTTCTGCTTTAAAATGCGGGCTTTTACCGCTCAGTCAATGGGCATTACATTTTTACGACAGAATATCATATCATGATTATAATTCTCTAGTGCTAGATACTGACAAGCAAAGTAGTAGACTTGTTAATGACCTTAAGCAAAATTATGTGATGTTACTTCGTAATCACGGTGCTATTACCTGCGGCAAAACTATTCATGAAGCTATGTTTTATACTTACCATTTAGAACAAGCTTGTAAAACACAATGTTTACTAAATTCCACAAAAGAACAAGAGATTATAATCCCTTCCGTAGAAATATGTAAGCAGACGGTAAAAGACTTATTATCATTTGAAGAAGATTTAGGCAAACGTGACTGGGAAGCTTGGCTAAGGCTTGTAAAGATGTGATTTTTGTTTTACTGCCATTTTTGTAATTTAGCCATACTTCCATTAGCACACTGAAAATATTAACCTATTAATTCTAAAGAATAAGGCGGGTCTTCATGCCCTATTGTTACCATTCCGCTATGTTCAGATACTTTTTGCACTAAGTAGTTATAATGTCCACCATTTACAGGTAATGTATAAATTTGACCATGATACATGACTAAAGCAGGCCAAAGAGGGTTTTAAGAAACTATGGGAGGATTTGGTACAGTTAATTTACATATTTTACCTTCAAGATTATAATTAATTCCTAGATACGCATTATCTTTTGCCTCCATCTTATCACCGTTAGGACTGCTAAGAACAAATTGAAAATCAAAAGACCATCTAGGGATTATTTTATCAGGAAGAGAAAGTGATCTATATTCTATAATTGTTATTGGGTAATGTTTATTTAATCTAAATTTTATATGGGTTTTTATAATGTTACGGTGAAATACGTGAAGAAACAACGTATTTCACCGTAACATTTATTATGTTCGTTCCTGATTTTAGTAGTTTTATAAGGTGTATGATTATTTGAATAAGTAGTTGTAGTAGTTATTAAGGTAGTGGTAATTTTACTAGTATTGACATTAGTACTAACATTTTTATTGTTACCGGTATCAATAAATTCATGAATTTTTTCACCAAAATCAGACACTTTTTCAATAATGCGTTTTCCTATATACTTTATAGTTCTCTATGTCCATAATACACTATTTTATCTTGTAATGTTAAATGAATTTTAAAAATATCAAGCAAATCCACTCTAAGAAATGGACGGTAAGCTTTCTAAAACTGTATCATTATATAATACAGTATCATTAGAAATATTTGTTGCATTAGATTTACATATACTAGCAAATTGCTCGGCTTTGTTTAAAAGATTTTGAGAGTATTTTGGATTAATTTGTAAAAATTCACTAAGATCAAAGTTTTCATTATTTTGACCATTCATGAGTTATTTACATGTTTCACTGCCTAAATTTTTTCCCACCGCTATATATAATTTTACCTTATCTATATTTCATTTATCACCAAAACTATTATAACAAAGATATGCTAGCGCATCGGCCATTTCAAATACTAAAGCCTCCTTTTGTAAATCTTTTGTTACCCACATATATCCGTTCCTGTTACACCTGCTCTAGATTTTATTGATTCTGTATTATTTATGATTTTCAATGAGTGATTATATAAATTACAAGGTGTTTTAAGTATTCCAGCCTCTTGATCTATATAACATTCTTCCGGATATTGATTAGATATATTTAGTTGTTGTTGATACATAAAATATTTCCTTCATATCTATTAATAAAAAATAAAATTGTAAATAAATTATACTTTTTTTATTAATAGTCAAGAAAGTTTTATTATTTTAAGAATTAATTAATGCCTACAACTGCTACCGTGAATATGTGGAGGATGGAGTTTTATATGCTTGAGCATCTTTTTAAGGAACGTATCACGCTTAAGTTTTGATAAATAATCTAAGAAAAGTTTTTCCGTTTAAATAATCTATTTCATGTTAAATTACAGTCGCTAAAAAGCCTTCTACTTCTAGTGCTTGTTTATTACCGTCATAATCGAGATATTTTACCTTGATTACTTTTGATCGTGTAATAGAGGCTTCAATGCCTGGAAATGATAAAGAACCCTCAATAAAAGTTTGTTTTGCTTCCGAAAAATAAGTTATTTCCGGATTCATCAAAACTATAGGCGATGATTTATTATTTTCATGTAGGTCAACTACTGCTATACGCTTTAATATTCCTACCATATTAGCACCGAGACCCACTGCCCTTTCTATATATAAAGTCTGAAGCATTTTATCGACAATAGTACGAATATTATCATCAACAATGTCTATATATTCTGCTTGTTTTTTAAAAATATCGTTTGGTGCATAAACTATTTGATAGTAATGTTTCTCTTGCTTCCATTAATATACTCCGGATAAATGAAGCATTATTTTGGCATTGCTAAATAAAGATCGATATCGTCCTTACTTCGTTGAAACTTGCAGTTTCTTCTCGCAATGACGGAGTGGTATCCACGTAGCCTATGTCCGCTGGCAATGATGTAGCTTTTTCAAACCATCAATATTTATTTAACAATACTGTTATTTAATTACGATAGCTGATAATATATTCTGATTATAAGGTTCTTGCAAATGATCTGAGCGTCTTTTACTTGGATATTTTAATGGATTTGTGTAAGTATCTTCAGTAATATTTTTTATATCTTTAACGCCTGCTTCTTTAAGTTTTAACTCTACAAAAGCCGGTAAATCAAACATATGATGATTTTCTTTTATCGAGTTTATAAAAAACTGTTTATTGTTAATATCTTTACTTAAGAAAGTTTTATAATATTCATCATCAACTTCATATGAACTTTGAGCTATAGCAGGACCGATCACTGCTATTAAATTCTTTGCTCCTTTTTCTGTCATTTTAGTAACTATATTACTAATAATGTTGTTTATGCTTCCTTTCCAACCTGCGTGTGCCGCTCCTATTATTTTACCATCACCGCTTGCAAGTAGTACTGGTACACAATCTGCCGATTGTACAGCTAATACTAAATTTTTTTTAGTTGTAATGCTGCCGTCTGCTTCAGGTACGGCAATTATGGACTTATCAGCATTAACAATTTTATTGCTATGTACTTGGTTTAAAATTAAAATATCTTGTGCTTTAAAATAAGCAGTAATAGATTTTTTGTTTTCAACTATTTCTGCTTCATTTATAGAGTTATTTTTTTTTATATATCTATGACTAGAATTATTGAATGTTTTATCAAAAATTGTATAATAAACTGATTCGTTTATTAATCCTTCCATGACACTACCCTATATTAATTATAATAGTTTTATTAATACTTTATCCAAACGTTTACAAAAAAATAAACAGTTAGAAAAAATAATAGCACAATTTCACCAAGACTATAACCTAATTCCTATTATAGGCGTAGAAATAGAGTTTTATTTAAGTCACAATATTGATATAGCTAAATTTGAAATACTTTCAAGCAAATACTTAGCTATATTCAAAATTTCTAAAATAAAAAAAGAAAAAGGCAATCACCAATTTGAAATAGATCTTCCTCCTTCTGTAAACTTAATACAATATATAAAAAATATATTAGAAGTTAAAAATATTTTAAAAAAAATTGCACAGCAGTTAAACGGGTATATAGATTTTTCTCCTAAGCCGTTTTTGGATGATTATGGTAATAGTATGCATTTTCATATTAATTTTAATTCCGAGTTCAATGATTATTATATAATTTTAGCAGCACAAGGGCTATGTCACTATATGCTAGATACCCTACTCGCTTTTATGCCTACTACTCTAGATTATTCACGAATAAATAAACAATATATGGCTCCTACTCATATATCGTACGGTGGAAATAATAGAAGCGTAGCCGTACGAACTCCTCATTCTTTTCCCAAACGTTTAGAGCATCGCTTATCTTCTCCCGAAACCAATCCATATATAGCAATTTTTACTATTTTAAAGTCAATATTGTTGGCTTTAAAATCTCCAAGTGCGCTCCAAAAAATAGAAAAAATTTACGGGAACGCTTTCGATCCGCAATATAATTTAACTCCATTACCGACGTCATCTCAAGAGAGCTTTATGTTATTTAAACCGGACTTTTTTAAATAAATTGTACTTTGTTCACAAAACCTAAAAACTAAAAAATAATTGTTTTTTTACAACTAAAATAAAGATTGATCTAAAGTTTTCAATATAAAACTGCCGAAATTGTTTCAATTAAGTATTTTATTTTTGTAAAATTCAACACTTATGAAGTGCTTTAAGCTGCACTTCACTCTATATTTTCATAATTTTTCATGAGATAATTAAATTCCGCACCATAGATAAATATCATATTTATAATATAGAAGAATATTAATGTAACTATTATACTACCAAGGGAACCATACATTAGATTTAGTTGATTATAGTAGACTATATATGTTGAAAGCAAATAGCCGCTTATTACCCATAATATCACAGTTAATAAAGCCCCTGGAAATACATCAATAAAATTTAGTTTTACATTAGGTAATATATAATACAAAGATGAGGCACCTAAAAATAATAAAATGAAAATTAAAGAATATCTTGTAAAATTTAAAATGATCTTATATTTTTCAATGGTCTCTAATATTATCGGAATTTTTGTAAATAATATTGGAATCACCACTAAAAGAAACATAGTAAAGGTAATCAAGGCACTAATTATAAGAAACTGTATAATACTAAGTAATCTTCTTCTTATATAAGGGGGGGGAGATTTTATTTGATATACACGATTTAAAATAGTCCTTAAACATTCTACAAAAGAAGAAGCAGTCCAAATACTGCCTACTATGGCAAGATTCATTAAACTTTGAGGAGGAGCACTTAGTAATTCTCGTATTCTCTTTTCTATTGATTCCGTTGCTTGTTCCGGAAGGCTCTCTAGAAAAATTTGTATAAAATTTTGACCGAGTTCTGAAGCTCCTAAAAAGCTTGTTAAAGCTAATAAGAATACTAGGAAAGGGAAAATAGATAAAAGTATCATGAATGACATATATCCCGAATGTTCAACGCCATCATCTTCTATTGTTCTAAATAAGGCTACGTAAAGACAATTAAAAATTTTTCTCATTATAAGCTTTAGTTGTTATTATTAATTTTATATTTAACCTTAAATAAGTTCGCTGTAAATCATTAATTTATAATTAAAATGAAACTATATTTTATCTTTGATTTGAAATATTGACATAGAAATGAAATTTTCCCTTGCATTAGTTTTATATTTTTCTACAATAATGCACCAAAATTTTATTTTGGTATAAATTGTAATTTATACCTAAGTCAATAAGTTTTTAAAACATAAGATATTCATATTGTATCTTTAAAATAATTGTAAAGCTCTTATGCTATTTTTATTTGATAAGAAATAATTTTGCACGATTCTTTAATAATTATTTACCAAATGATTACAAAAAACTTAAAAAATGTTATTTTATAGTTGCTTATAACATTAATTTATGGTATTATTTCTACTTAAAATTGGATAAGTTTAATGGTATAAAATTATTGATAACCACATGTTTTATAATAATATAGGATAATATCATTTTTGTTCAAAAAAAATTTTTAAATGTAGACATAATTAGTAACCAAGGAGAAGATAATGGGTAGAAACAACGATATTATACAAAAAATCGATAGTTTTATCGGTAAGAAAATTTATTCTTTAAGACTCGCTAAGGGGTTGTCTCGTCAACAACTTGCTGAAGTAATTGATGTTACTCATCAACAATTACAAAAATACGAAAAAGCAATTAATAGAATTTCTGTAGGAAGGCTAGTACTAATCGCAGAAGCTTTAGATAGGAATATTGATTATTTCTTTGAAGGTTTAGAAGAAGCTAATAAACCGCAGCCTGTACATACTCAACATCAACGTATGTGCATTGAAGTTTCAAGAAATTTTATGAAAATTAATAGCACGGAAGAACAACAAGCCGTTAATAATCTAGTAAAATGTTTAGCCAGAAAAGATAAGCTAAACGCTAGCTCGTAAAATATTTAATTTATGCTTTTGTGACCCTCATTATAGGGCACAAGCTTCAACCAAATAGTCTCTATAATTATTTCCTAGCTAAAAGCAGCTTTGTGGAACTATCTCAATGTCATTCCCGTGAAAGCAGGAATCTAGAAAAAGTAACCTTAATTGATAAAATAACCATATAAAACATGCTTCCTGTGTTTGCAGAAAGGTATGCTGCGTGGACCATAAAACGCATTCGGTGTCATACCGTGGGGACAGGCCCCCATGGGATTGACAGAGGTAAAACCGATCCACGTAACAATACTTCGCAGGAATGACATTGCTTGCCATTATAACATACAGCATACAAATCTTGATTAGCGTGGCGGAAAGGAAGACTCTTTTTTAATAGGTATTGATTTATTTAAATTTTCCGATTGAATAATGCTATCTCTTGCATTCATTAATGCTCCCATAATTTTTATATTATCTTTAATATTAACTCGATCTCTTCCTACTACCATTTTAGTTTTTTCAATATCCGGCTCATCGTTACTTATAGGTTTTAATTCAGACTGTCCTGATACTACCCTTAAATCTTCTGTTTTAACATTAGGGTTTTCAATTGCTGCTGCTCGTTTTTGTGCTTGTTCTTGTAATAACTTATCTATAGTTTGTAAACGTACCTCTTTAGATAAAGTTTTATCATCAGTTAAATTAGCTTTAATGAAACTTTGCTGTTCTTCAGTAGAAGATTTAGTACCAAATTCCTTTACCAGCTCATCTACTTTTTTTGTTGCTTCAGCTTTTTTTTCTTCAAGAGTCTTAAGATTACCATCTGGAGAGAGCATAGCACGAAAATTATTGACTTTCGCAATTGCAAGCTTAGAGATATCATTTAATATACTGGAGGTTTTTTTCATAACTTCTTCTTCTGAGACTTCACGTTTTTCAGGATGAGCATCTAAAACAGGGGTAATAACATTTTTTAATGCATCAGCTACATCTCGAGCTTTGTTATATATATCATCGCGAGGCTTAGGTTCTTCTAAATTCTGTCCTTTTAACCCTTCAGTGCAATTTTGAGTTTCTCTATCTAAAACTGCCTCACTCGCTGCATCTTTAAGAGCTTGTTTATCTTCAGTACTCTTATCAACCCCTCTAGAAACAGCTTTCGTCATTTCAGAAGTTATTTCAGGATTTGCGTTGTCTTCATAAATACCCTCTACTAACCCTTTAGTCATTAACTTTTTATCTTCCAAATCTGTTATACTTTCGGCTACCCCTGTTTCTACGGATTCTATAGCAGAAATTTTTTCTGTAGGTGCCATAGTCTTATGACTAGCTATAGCTTCTCCCACACCTTTAACAATGTCTGCTTTATCTTGACCGTTCAAAGGACTCTCAGCAACTACCTTAGTAATACTTTCAAGCGTTTCACCTTTTATTTCTGCTTTAATCGGACTATCTAAAACCTTTGTAGTAACATTTTGTATTGCTTCAGTTTTAGCGATAGTATTAAATGCAGGGTTAGCTAAAATCCCTTGCACCTCTGTTATTTTGGCATTTTTAGTTTGTTCCGCTGTAATCTTATCTAAATTCTGCTGCATCAATTGTTGTTGTTCCGGACTGAGAACTTGGGTTTCTACACCTTTCTTTAATACAGAACCTAATAATTGTTGTTTTTCCGCATTGCTTAATTCAGAGGCATTAACCTTATCACCTACTGCTATAAGCATTGTCCCTTTATCTTCAGTAGAAAGGTTACTTTTTATTACAGCATCCGTAATACTGTCAATTGCCGCAGCTCTACTTGTATCATCTTTAAGACTTAAACCGACATCTACTGCCTTTTCTAACATCTGCTGTTTTTGCTTCGGTTCGAGATTCTCTGAATTTAATGCGATAGCTACTGTAGCTTCAAGCATTTTTGCTTTTTCTAGGTCTGGGGTATTCTGATTATTTTTTATGGTTTCTAATACCGCATTTACTCCAGCTACTTTTTTATCCGGTGTGAGTGCACTATTATTGACCATATTCTCAGTTAAAGCAATGATATTAGCCTGCTTTTCTTGCTCATTATTAAGAATTGCCGTAGCTGCTTCGTTAATTAAATCAATTTGTGTATTACCGTCTTTTTCTTTTGTTAAACCTGCATTTACATAATTTAATAAATCTTGCATACTGCCTGATAAAGCTGTAGCTGCATTAAGGAGGTTTGGATTCACTTGTTGCGACTGTGGCATTTGTGAAGTCTCAGTTTGCAGTGGTTGGCTGGCAGGAGTAATTGGAGGTACTTGTGTAGTGGTAGGCATTTCAATAGATGATTTTAATTCTTGATTCGGAGTTATTGTTGGTTGCAGTGTTTCCTGAGATCGACCTTGTACCTTTGTTAAATCTTCAGCTATAGTTTGTGATAAGTCAACGCTCTGCCCTTGGTGTAGTTCTACCTCTTTCATCATTTCTTTATATTTACCTCGTGTCACCGCAAGTGTATAAATTTCTCCGCCATGCTCAATATAAGCTACCGCATCCGGTCCGTCTCCGGCAAATTTTAAAGGTTTCGGTGAGCTTATTTCTTTAAGTTGAGGTTTACCGTTTGGTCCTTCTTCGTAGTGAGCAGTGAAATATACTGCTTTATCTTTAGAGGGCTTTGTGCCATCAGATTTTAATGCTACCATCGACAAATGCATTGACCCATCGGCTTTATCAAGTTTTATAGGAAAATCTATTTCTCTATATGAATTGATTTGAACCTGAGTACCGTCTTGTTTAGCTACAGTAAAAGGCTTAGTTTTAACAGTTGTTTCATTTAAGGTACAGAGTTCATCGCCTGCATCATTTTTAACTACCGTGGCTCTAAGATCGCTCGCACTTATTTGGTTTTCCCACTGTACCAGCTTAAATCCACCCTGATATCCATTAGCGGCACTATATGTTAAGAGAACATTTTTATAACCTGCTATTTCTATTGATTCCAATTTCTTTTTAAGTGCAGGATTTTCTAAAGCCTTATCAATCAATTCTCTATTAGCCGGGTTACCAAAAAAAGCACTTAATGTTTTATCTTTTTCTTTTTCCTCTTCTATTTCTTTTCTTTTTTGTTCAGCTAAATCACGGTCTACAAGGGCTGCCAGGTCTTTTAATATTTGTTCTGCTACCTCATCTTTTTGTGGCTGTATAATTGTTTCTCTTACAGCCTCGGTTATTGGGTCTGATGTCTGACCGTCAGGGGAAATAGTGCCTGATAAAGTACTAATGGAAGAAGTAGATTGAGTAGAAGATGCAGGAGTAAAGCTAAAACCATCATCAGCTGTATCTAATGTAGGTTGAGCAGGAGCAGCTTGCTCTTGTTTTTTTGCATCTATATCGGACTCATATCCTGCGTCATTTTCATATCCAGTATTATCTTGACTCATAAAACTTCTAATTTAACCAAAAACTAATTAGCACAAACTGTAAGTAATTATGTTATTGCCCGCGTGAATACTGAGCCGTCATTGCGAGCGACTAAAAAAAAGGAGCGTGGCAATCTCAGGAATTTTGCCTGAGATTGCTTCGTCAATTATTTCGTAATTTCCTGGCAATGACGTTAAAACAAATAACACTGCATTTTTTCACAGTTTGTATTATACTGTCAAAGATAATATATAGAGATTTTAGTAATATCAAGAAAAAACTGACATTATTATTGAAAAAATTTAATGGAATTTTTATATTCTTTATTGAGTTCTTTAGTCGCCCAAAGCCAAGTTAAGCAAGTAATTATAAATATCATCATTAAACAGATGGAAATAGATTGATAACTAGAGGAAGGTAATATTATAAATACCAATGATTGTAAAAATGCACTACCAGATTTACCGAGTTTTGTACCTATCACGTCGGCAGCAGCTTTACCTTTTATTTTTATTTCCGGATCTAAAGGAACATAAGCCATTTCTTTTGTTGAATCAAATAAGGTATATTTACTTGATTTACTAAGTACATTTTGAATAGCACCTATTGTTATAGCAATTAAAGCAGGATCAGTTAGAATAAAATTTGCTATTATTAAGCCAGCAAATCCTTCAAAGTTATTAACAGCAAAAAATAATATACCGGTAATAAAAACTATTAAAGGTGTGATAACAGCCGCCGTAAACCAGCCAAGTCTTCTAACTATATTTGAACCAAGTACGACAAATAAAATAGTAAATACTCCAGTGTAGCTCAAATAACTTCCTATAAAAGCTGCATATTCGGTTGGAGTTTTATAAATTTTAGTAGCTGCTGCTTTCCAAGGACCTTCTACTAAATTAATGGCAATGCCATAGCAGATAAGTAAAGTTGCGATTAATCTAATATGTCTTGACGATAGAATCATCTGAAAACTTTCGGCAATAGTAATAGATTTTTTCTTTGCTTTAAATTTAAGTAACACCATATGCTCTTTATCTAGTACTTTATGATTAAGCAACCAAAAAGTTTTAATAGCTATTATGCCTAAAATTAATACTATAGTTAGTATAATTTGTATAGAAAGTGTATGAAAAGACGATTGCAATGCAAATTTATTAGTTACATAATCATTAATATTACTTAAATTTTCTAAAAACTGCCCTGCTAAATAAATACCTGTTTGACTAAGTAAACCGAATAACGGATAAAATCTTTTAGATTCTTCCACGGTAGTAATATTATTAACAAACTGCCAAAAAAGTAATGCAAAAACTACGTTTGGCCATAATTCGGCGATTATATAAAATAGCGAAAAACTCCATTTTGATAAAAGCAATATAAACCATTTTAAATTAGGTAAACTTACCGTTAAATTTTGAACGGTTACAGGGCTTAAATGCAGTATTTCATGATTTGGAAAAATAACGTAGGCAAATAAAGCGAAGAATGTTAAAAAAATTGATATAATAAGATAAAATATATTTTCTGCTTTTATCCTATTAACAAGCTTTACATATATAGCAGTCATTAAGAAAGCTGACGGCATTACTCCCCAAAACTTCAAAAACGAGATAGTCTCGGCACTTATCATAGTAGTAACAATACTATCTTTTAAAGCTCTGATTAGATTTTGGATAAATAAAATACAGAACATTAATAAGGTGATGAATAAAAATTTAGAAACTTCGTGGCGTTTTATAGGCCAGATATAATCGGTAAATTTGGAAAAACGGCTATTGATTTTAGAGGAAGAATTTTCTATACTACTGGGGTTAATCGTCATTATTTGATCTAACCTATATCTTGCTATTGGCTAGAGTTATATATTAAAGATTTTCTCAACTTAAGTCAAGGATATACTCGTGTAATTTGAGGTATTAACTAAAAATAGTTGATATCGTCATTGCGAGCGACCTTTAGTTCGCATGGCAATCCAGTAAAAAAATGCTGAAATTAGCATTTTTTTACTGGATTGCTTCGTTGAATTACTACGTAATTCTTCTCACAATGATGAAAAAGTTTCAAGTTATTAACCATTGATTTTATAGAAGTATATTAATGAGTAATTATTGGTTAAATATTTATAAACCAAGAGGTATAAGTTCTGCTAAACTGGTTAGCATGGTAAAAAAAATACTCGGTAAAAAAGTTAAGGTAGGACATGCCGGTACTTTAGATGTTGAAGCAGAAGGGATACTACCCCTTGCCGTAGGTGAAGCTACAAAGCTGATACAGCTGCTAATTGATGCTAGAAAAACCTATATTTTTACCATAAAATTTGGACTACAAACCGATAGTGGCGATTATGCCGGCACCGTAATAGCAACGAAAGATTATATCCCTTCTCAAGAAAAGGCTTATACCGTATGTTCTAAGTTTATCGGTAAAGTAACACAAATACCGCCGGCTTTTTCAGCTCTTAAAGTTAACGGTGTAAGAGCTTATAAATTGGCTAGAGAGGGGAAAGAAGTAGAATTAAAGCCACGAAATATAACGATTTATAATCTAAAATGTTTAAATTTTGATAAGAAAAATGCTATCGCTATATACTATACGGAATGCTCAAAAGGTACTTATATAAGGACTTTAGCAGAAGATTTGGCATTGTCCTTGCAAAGTTTAGGATTTGTGGTAGAATTACGCCGTACTCAGGTTGGAATATTTAAAGAAGAAAATGCTATCCGAATTAAATCGCCTGACGAAATTACCAAAAATTTCCTAGAGGAAAAAAGCATAAAGATAGAAGCAATGCTGGACGACATCCTGGTTCTTGATGCGACTGACAGCCAAGCACAGCAAATTAAATATGGACAGAAATGCCTATTTGATTATGAAGATGACATTAGTCTTTTATGGGTTCGCTATAAGGGTACTCTGCTTGCAATAGGTAGCTTAAACAAGAGTTGCTTTAATTCTTTACGGGTATTTAATTTATTATAACGATTTAAGGAGAAATTATCGATGTCGATTACTACAGAACGTAAACAACAATTAATTAAAGAATATGCTATAACGGAAAATGATACCGGTTCAAGTGCGGTGCAATGTGCTATCTTCACTGAAAGAATCAATAATTTAACCGAGCATTTTAAATCTAACCATAAAGATCATACTTCAAGACGTGGATTATTAATTTTAGTCGGACGCCGCCGTAGATTACTTAACTATATTAAAAAGAATAATGTTAGCGAATATTTAGATTTAATAAGTAAGCTAGGCATTAGGAAGGTGAAGTAGTGTACCTATGTCATTCCCGCGGAAGCGGGAATGACATAATAAAAGATCTGGAATAAAATATAAATTATGCAATGAGATAATAGATGTTTAACGAAATAACTAAGAGTGTTACATGGAACGGGAAAGTTCTTGAGCTTAGTACAGGTAAAATAGCACGTCAGGCTGACGGGGCAGTTACGGTGAAAATGGGTAATTCCGTTTTATTATGTACGGCTGTAGTAGCTAACAAAGCAAAAGAGGGTATAGTTTTTTTCCCTTTAACAATTAATTATAGAGAAATGGCATATGCTGCCGGTAAGATACCAGGGGGATTTTTGAAACGTGAGGGAAAATCATCAGATAGAGAAGTTTTAGTATCTCGTTTAATAGATAGACCGATTAGACCGTTATTTCATCCGGCTTTTGTTAATGAAACTCATGTAACTTGTACTGTTCTTTCATATGATCCTGAAACTCCAGTAGATATACTTGCAATTATCGGTGCATCGGCTGCACTTAGCCTATCCCCTGCTCCTTATCTAGAAATAGTTGCTGCAAGTAAAGTAGGTTTAATCAACGGTGAATTTGTTTTAAACCCGACACTTGAATTATTAAAAACAAGTCAGCTGGATTTAGTAGTTGCAGGAACAGCATACTCAGTAATGATGGTTGAATCAGAAGCTCATTTACTCTCTGAAGAACAAATGTTAGAAGCCGTAAAATTTGGGTTTGAAAGCTTCCAGCCGGTCATAAAGATAATTAAAGAACTAGCAGAAGAAGCTAAAAAACCAAAGTTTGAAATGCAAGATTTATATCCTGCCTCATTAAAGAAAGAAATTGAGAAGTTATTTGTAAAAGAAATTGAACAAGCTTTTGCGATTAAATCTAAACAGGAACGTAGTACTAATTTAGATTTAATACCTGAAAAAGTTCTTACACATTTTGTAAGCGATATAGAAAATAAAAAATATAGTAATTATCAAATCGAATCGGCTTTAAAATCTGTTGAATCAGATATATTACGTAACGAGATTTTAGAAAAAAATAGACGTATCGATGGAAGAAGTACTACGGATGTAAGACAAATTGCTTGTGAAATAGGTTTGCTACCTTCTGCACACGGTTCAGCTTTATTTACTAGAGGGGAAACGCAAAGCTTAGTTAGCACTACATTCGGTACTAGTTTAGATGAGCAGCTAGTTGACAGTTTAGAGGGTGAGTATAAAGAGCGTTTTATGCTTAATTATATCTTCCCGCCCTACTCTGTCAATGAAGCAATGCCGATGAAAGCACCTAGTCGTCGTGAAGTCGGACACGGTAAACTCGCATGGCGTGCTATTAATCCAATATTACCTAATAAAGTACAATTTCCTTATTCTATTAGAGTAGTTGCTGAAACTACGGAGTCTAACGGTTCTTCTTCAATGGCAACTGTTTGCGGTAGTTCTCTTGCTTTAATGTATGCAGGCGTACCGATAAAAGCACCGGTTGCGGGTATTGCTATGGGACTTGTTAAAGAAGGCAAAAAATTTGCCGTATTATCGGATATTCTCGGCGATGAAGATTATTTCGGTGATATGGATTTTAAGGTTGCAGGAACTAGCGAAGGGATTACTGCATTACAAATGGATATCAAAATATCCGGAGTAGATTTTAAAATAATGAAAGTAGCTTTAGAGCAAGCACGACTCGGTCGTTTGCATATACTGGAGCAAATGAATAAAGTTATCAGTAAACCAAATAGCAAACTAAGTAAACATGCTCCTTCTACTACTACTATAAAAATAGATAAGGACAAAATTAGAGATATTATAGGACCGGGCGGTAAAGTAATAAAGGAAATTTGTGAGACTAGCGGTGCTAAAATAGATATAAGCGATGACGGTACGGTTTCTGTTTATGCTTCAGATAGAGATAAGCTAAAAGTCGCTTTAGATAAAATTAAAGCTATTACCGTTGAGCCTGAAATCGGTGAAATATTTAACGGTACGGTAATGAAAGTCTTAGATTCCGGTGCTTTTATTAATTATTTAGGTACTAAAGATGGCTTTGTTCATATTAGTGAAATTTCAGAAGAAAGAATAGAAACGGTTAGCAGTGTTTTAAAACAAGACGATATAGTAAAAGTTAAGCTAATAGGCTTTGACAATAAAGGCAAAGCAAAACTAACTATTAAAAATGCCTATCAGGATAAAGCTTCAAATAATCCAAAGCCAAAAAATAATGTTAATAATGCTAAGGAAAATTCAGAACCTGAGCGACGTGATTCTAGTAAAAAACGAGCTTGGAATGAAGATAATAATGCTGAAACTGCTGAAGTAATTACAGAACGTAAGTATTTTAATTAAATGTCATTGTCGTGTGGATCAATTGATGTTATGCACGCGTAGGCGGAATCCAGTAAACAACCTATAAAAAACTTGTTTTTTTAGATTTATTTCATCAAATTTATAACTTCTATATCGATACTTGAAGTTATTTTCTGGATTCCGCCTACGCGAGCATGACATCGGTCTTCATACAAAAATAACGTACAATGAGCCATACCACAAAGTATTTAATTGCTCGCAATGACGATTTTTACAAATGAGCACATAATGAACCACACAAATAATTACCAAATCATCGCAAAGAGGGTTATTTCTAGTGAAGCACGTGCTTTAGCAAAATTATCTAAAAATATCCCTGAAGACTTCAACAGAATTATAGAATTTTTATTATCTTTCAAAGGACGGATAATCCTAACCGGCATAGGCAAAAGCGGTTATATTGCAAGAAAAATAGCTGCTAGCTTTTCTTCAACTGGTATGCCTGCTTTTTATTTACATCCGGCAGAAGCAAGTCACGGTGATTTAGGTATGGTGACAAGAAATGATCTAGTAATTATGCTATCTAATTCCGGTGAAACTAAAGAACTATTTAATATAATTGAATATTGCAAAAACTCTTCCATAAAAATTGCTGCAATGACAATGAATAAGAATTCCACTTTAGCTAAAAGCAGCGATTTTTTATTAATAGTACCTGAGTACCCGGAAGCTTCTTTAATTGGAGCTCCTACTATATCATCTTTAATAATGTTATCACTAGGTGATGCTTTAATGACTGTTATACATGAAAAACGAGGCTTTACTAAAGATGATTTTAAAATTTATCATCCGGGAGGTACAATCGGTGCTAATTTAACAAAAATTAAAAACCTAATGCGTAGCGGTGATGAAATACCTTTAGTATATGAAGATACTTCCTTTACCGAAACTATAATTATTATGAATAAAAAACGTTTAGGTTGTACACTTGTCACGGATAAAAACCAAAATTTGATAGGGATTATAACCGATGGGGATTTACGTCGTCATATTAACGATCAAATCCACTTAAAAACAGCATCAAGTATTATGACCAAAAATCCTATTTATATCTCATCGGAAATATTTGCAAAAGAGGCTTTAAATTTAATGAAAGCCAAAAATATCACTAATATACCAATTGTTGATGATAATATTATTATAGGCATTATTCATATTCATGATTTACTACGTATGGGAGTTCGCTAAAATCTATGCCCTCTTCTTATAAACGGCGAAAAAAAATTTGGAAATCTGTATATCTTTTAATAATAGTTGGAATTTTGTATATAGGATATATATTAATTAAAAGCAGTTATATTAATGAAGAAAATGATATTAACGTTACAAAAAACAGTTTAAAAGATACTAAAAATTTTGATTTTCAATATAATATTATATTGAAAGATTCAATTTTTGAAGGAGTAAATAAAAATTTAAATGCGTATAAGATTAAAACTGAGCGAGCTATACAAGAGTCAGATAACAAATATAAACTAGATATAATAAATGCTATTTATAACGTAAATCAAGACCAAACTCTTATTATCAATGCGAAAGAAGGCTTTTTAGATGAAGGATCAAACATATTAGATTTAAAAAATGATGTAAAACTTTTTTTTGATGAGATCATATTTAACACTAACGATGCAAGGATTGATTTAGTAAATAAGAATATAACCGGCAACTCCTCTGCTAAATTATTTTACAAAAACTCTTCAATTACTTCGGATCGTTTTAATACAAGGGATGAAAATAATATTATAATTTTTAAAGGCAATGTCTCTACAATCATCGATTTATCGGATTATTAAACTTGTAGTATTTCTTACTGTTAGTATATCTATATATGCTAGTGATAAAGATATTTCAAATTTACATATTACATCTGATACTTTAATTATTGATAGAACCAAACAAAAGGCAGAATATCTTGGAAATGTCGTTGTTTACTTCGATAATGCGATACTTAGAACGAAAGAATTATATATTTTTTATAAAACAATAGATGAAAAGCAAACTATTGATCATATAGTTGTGCCGACCAAATTGACTGTAGAAAGAAAAATAAATAATGAATTATTACTTGCAGATAGTGTTAAATATTTTTTTGATGACAAACAACTTATTCTACTTGGTAATGTAATATTACAACGCGACGATAATGTTTTAAAAACTAATAAACTAATCTATTATGTAGATATTGTTAAGAAATAGAGTTCTTTAGTACGTCATTGTGTGGCATTCATTGCCCGCATGGATACCTATGTTATTCCTGCGCAAGCAGGAATCCATCTTAATACAATTGAATAATGGATTCCCGCTTTCGTGGGAATGACATACAGCAACAAAACACAAATAAAAAAGATGGATAGCTTACAAGTTAAAAATATATCAAAATCCTATAAAAAAAGGAATATATTAACTGATATATCTCTGAATATAAAACAAGGAGAGATAGTTGGTTTATTTGGTCCTAACGGAGCCGGTAAAACAACTTGTTTTAACATTATTATCGGTTTAATGAAACCGGACTCAGGGCAATTACTTTTAAATGATATAAATATTACCAACTTGCCTATTTATTTACGAGCAAGGCTTGGAATTGGCTACCTTCTTCAAGAACCTTCGATATTTCGAGGATTATCGGTTGAGGATAATATTAAAGCGGTAGTTGAGATATCTGAAAATGATAAAGAAGTAATTGAACAAAAAACCCATAATTTACTAGAGAAATTTTCGATAGTTCATTTAAAAGATTTATCCGCTGCTAGCTTATCAGGCGGCGAAAGGCGTAGGCTTGAGATTGCACGTTCACTTGCAATAGGGCCTAAATTTATCATGCTTGATGAGCCGCTTGCCGGTATTGACCCACTTGCTATTTCCGATATCAAAAATCTAATTACTTATTTACGTGAATTTAATATAGGTATATTAATTACCGACCATAATGTACGTGATACTCTAGATATAGTTGACCGTGCTTATGTTATTTTTGAGGGCAAAGTATTGCTAGAAGGAAAACCTAAGGAAATAGCAAACAGCAAAAAAGTTAAGGAAGTGTATTTAGGTGAAAGCTTTAGTTTTTAGACTATGCAAACGCATCATTGCGAGTAGTCGTAGATGTTGTTGCATGGGTCGTTTGATGTCATTCCCGCGAAAGCGGGGATCCAGTAAAACATATAAAAACTTGTTTTTATATGTTTATAATTATTAAGGTTATTTTCTAGATTCCCGCTTTCGCGGGAATGACATAAAGGGTTTTTGATGCAAATTAACAAAGAAATTTTTAGAGCTTATGATATAAGAGGCAATAGCCTTAAGGATTTAACAGAAGAAGTAGCTTATAAAATCGGCTTTTGTTTCGCCGAGATGACTATCACAAAAGATAATAGCAAAATCTGTATTGGTTTAGACGGTCGGCTCAGCTCACCTACCCTTTGTAAAGCTTTAGAATTAGGACTAACTGATGCAGGTGCTGAAATCATAAATATTGGCGTAGTTCCGACGCCCGTACTATATTTTGTCGATAAACAATTTATGCCTGCCGGTAGTATTATGGTGACGGGATCGCATAACCCTCGTGACGATAACGGCTTTAAAATGCTGCAACACGGTAAATCTTTTTTCGGTGATCAGATACAGGATTTATTAGCAAAGGTTTTGAATAGTCATGTCATACCCACCACCCCTTATGTCATTCCTGCGAAAGCAGGAATCCATATTAATACAAGTGGAGACATGGATTTCCGCTTTCGCGGGCATGACATATATTATGGACATAATATAGAACATAAATACCTAAAACGTATTTTAGAGGGAGTAAATATTAATCCAAAGTTAAAAGTGCCTTGGGACTGCGGCAATGGAGCAACGGGCAATATTATTGAAGAGTTAAAAAAGCATTTAACTAATCACAACATAATCATAAATAGTAGGATTGACGGGAATTTTCCAAGCCATCACCCTGACCCTACCAACCCTGCTAATTTACAAGAGCTAATAAAAGTGGTTAAAGAACAAAATTGTGACCTTGGTATAGCTTTTGACGGTGACGGTGATAGAATCGGTATTGTAAGCGGGGGCGGTAAGATATTATTCGGTGATCAAATTTTATGTATATTTGCTGAGGATATTTTAAAGGAAAATCCGAGTGTTACCATAATAGTCGATGTAAAAGCCAGTCAGTTAATAGTTGATAGAATTAGGTCATTTGGCGGAAATCCTATAATATGGCGCACAGGTCATCCTTTTATTAAAAGCAAAATGCTTGAAACAAAGGCTTTACTCGCCGGTGAAATGAGCGGGCATATATTCTTTGCCGATAAATATTTTGGCTTTGATGATGCAATTTATGCAGCACTTAGATTTTTAGATTTACTTAGCAAATCAAGTAAGACTCTGGATGAAATAATAGAGGATTTACCGAAAAGCTATAGTACACCGGAAATTAAAATATTTGTGCCGTCTAGGTTAAAATTACAAATTATTAAAGAGATTAAAGCAAAATTATTAGAAGAGAAAATAGAGTTTAATGATATAGACGGTGTACGGGTAAATACCGAGCATGGTTGGTGGTTACTGCGTAGTTCTAACACCGAATCTATTATAGTTGTAAGAGCTGAATCAGCTAGTAAAAATGGCTTAGAGAAAATAATAGCTATAATTAATAAATATCTTGAAAAATACGGGCTATTAATTAATTATTAAAGAATTATTGCTTTCTAAAATATTATTTTATATATTTTTCTCACATTAAATTAATATAAGGAGAAATAATATGTCAAAAACCTCATATACAATAGACCTAATCGATAACTCTGTTGATACTAAATTAGTGACAATACCGATGCCAAGTGCAAATACATTAAATATTAATATTATTCACCAGAAGGTACCATTAGTAATAAACCGTAACGACCTTGAGCCTACTAATGATGATTCTCTTGTTTTTAAACTTAAAGATGATGTAGCAGCATCTAACGGTTTAAAGAGTCTGAGAGTTGAATACAGGGATGCAGGCTTATTTAGTGGGCCAACTATCAGTTATGATGAAAACTTTAGTAGCGTAACATTTAGTGAACCGGTAGATGAGGGCCTTAGGAAATACTAACCCTGATAAAACTGAAACCGTTTAATTGTACGATGTCATTATTGCGAGGTGTTGCCAATGTGGATACCACCCCGTCATTGCGAGCAGCCGTAGGCTGCGTGGCAATCCAGAAAAAAATTCTGTAAATCAGCATTTTTTACTGAATTGCTTCGTCAATTACTCTGTAATTTCTTCGCAATGACGAAAAACACCGAGCCATGCAACAACCCAACAATTATAGACTAAACTATATATCAGTGACAACGAAAGACATAATCATTTTATGCGGGCCGACTGCTAGCGGAAAGTCTTATTTAGGGCATGAACTGGCTAAAGCATATAACGGCGAAATCATAAATATCGACTCAATGCAGGTTTATAAGAAAATTCCTATTATTACCGCCTCCCCTCCGAAAAGCTATACAGCTGAAGTTACTTACCATTTATATAATTTTCTATCTATTACGGAAGATTTTTCGGTAGTAAAATATCTCAAACTTGCTGCAGAAAAAATAAAAGAAGTAACAGCTCGAGGCAAACTACCTATATTAATAGGTGGGACGGGTTTATATATCAATTCTTTAGTTTTCGGCTATAATAATATTCCTGATATATCAGAAGATTTACGAGAACAAGTAAGAAACTTACATACTGAAATAGGTAATATAGAATTATGGAATAAATTAGAGGAGCTTGACATGCTTGCTGCTTCTAAAATAAACCAAAATGATACTCAGCGTTTAATTAGAGCTTATGAAGTATTCTTGCAAACCGGTAAATCTATTTTTTCCTTTCAAACTTTACAAAAAGAACACATCTTATCTGATTTTAATTTCAAAATTATCTTCTTAAATCCTGAGCGAAAATTTTTATATAAAACTTGTGATGAGCGTTTAGATAAGATATTTAAAGAAGGGGCAATTGACGAAATAGCTTTAATAAAAAAGCAATTTGCTCCTAAAGATTATGTGAATTTAAAAGCTGTAGGAATAAAAGCAATTTTAGCTTATTTAGACGGTCATCTCACTTTAGATGAGGCTTTAAATGCAGCTCAAATACGAACCCGTCAGTATGCTAAAAGACAAGTTACTTGGTTTAAAAATCAGATACAAGATAAAACCACATTAGAATATTCTAACCAAGAAGAGTTTGCACAAATATTAAATGTCATTCCTGCGGAGGTGGGAACCCACTCAAATAAAGTTCCTTAAAGCTTTATTTGAAAAAAATTATCTAATAAAAAATCTTTAATTTTAAAGATTTTTTAGCATGGATCCCTGCTTTCGTATGGATGACATTGAGGACTTTTGAAAAAACGTAGGGTACTATAAAAGTTGGTAGACGATACCAATTTTGGGGATTCAGCGAGTATAGTTTATCTATGTCTTTCGTCTTTCTTTTTATTATTAGAAATAGGAGTAATAGCAAGTGTATTTATTTTAGATCCTACAATATTAATCTTACTATTTCAATTTGAGACGATGTTTTGTGCTTCTTTTAATACATCAGCCTAAACTTTATTTTCTAATTGATACTTCTCAGATTTAAAATAACCCACTCCTGCTTTAACGACATTTGGTATTTGTTTTATAATATTCAGCGTTTGACCTTCTTTCCAAACTAAACTACCTATACTAGTAGCGACATTAATATATTTTTTATTTTCAATATTTTCTAAGATTTGAACCAACTTATCCGCTGGATTGAGCATAGGTGTTAGTATATTATATAATTCTTTCTTATCGAGATTATTTACCGGGTACATCTTTTAAAGTTTTATCTAAAATACCTGTAAATATTTCCTTATGATCATTTAAATATTTTTTGATTTCGGGATTATCCTTAGTGAACATTACCAATTCTTTAGCTATTCCCGTATAATCACCTTTAACAAATCCATCAAAAAACTTTTTTAATGACTCAGGATTATCAAGTAATATAGGCATTACATTCGTAAGTTTTATAACATCTTTTGTTTCTAGTCCATAATTTATAAACTGTTGTTTTATAGTTTTGCTGTTTTTTTCATCTTGTTCTAAAACCCCTTTAATTAAATTATCGAATAAACCTTCTTCTTTACTTTGCTCTACTAATATATCTTTTAACTTACATGAAGGCTCGTTAAAAGCAGTAATTTAATCGCCTTTATTTATATCTGTAATAATAGCATGTGTAATTTCCGGTTTTGACATAACTTCGCCTACTATACTAAGCATTTGTTTATCGCAATTATATTCTTTCGTCATGCTTTGTATATTCGGAGTATTTTCAATAATAGCTGAAGCAATATCAGGTAAGACTGTTTTATTATCAGCAAAAAAATTTTTTAATTTATCGTCGCCAGCTACCATTTCTAAAGATTTCTCAAGAACTACCATTACTCCTTGATTTGGCGCATTAAGAGTATCAAAAATCTCTTTTGTTTCAGGCATTTTATTTCATAAAGTAGGAATAGTATCTAACTAGGATTAACTTTTGCATATGTATCCCTTACTTTGAAGTTTTTGATACCATCAAAAGCTTTTAGATAGTCGCTTGGAAGTATTTCTGTTGCTTCGGTACGTATATAATCTGCTATATCTTTTCCTTTTTCATTAAAAAATTTCAAGAAATTTTTATCGGTAGATAACATTTCTAATGTTTTAGAAGTCACTTTATTATAGTCAGGTACATCTTGCTTTAGCTCAATTGCAATTTCTTTAATGCTTTTAAGTACATTATCATTTTTAAAACATTCTTTTAATGTTGTAAGGCCCTTTTGATCCAGAAAACTACCTTCTTGAAATGCTCTAAAACCTGCTTTTGCTAAGATTTGCCCTATTTTTGGTAAATCATCTGCATGTTTTTTTAGAAAATTCCATATTTCGGATTTTTCAAGAATGGATTTTTGAAAGTTTGAATCAAGATATATATATATCAGAGGAGCTTGCAAGTTTAACAAGATTATAACTATTTACGAGATTAGTTAAAGCAAACTTCGCACCTTTTAATAATGCTCCTATACTAACGGGTAATATTTTTTTTTCTTTGGAGATGCAAGGTCATAAATCAAACTTGTAAATGCCTTATCTGCATCAGGAGAAGATAATATCCTTTTAACAGTTTTATTAAAATTCTTTAATTTAATATCTTTAATGGAATTTATAACTGCCATAAAAATAATGCAATGTATTTAATTACATGAACATTAAATTATCTTAAAATTGATTCAAAGAAATAAATTAAGGACTACTTAAATATTTTAATTTATATTACATAATATGGTAATTAAGTCAATTTGATCTAAGATTTATGGAGTTATCTGTTTATTTTTTTTACTTTTTGTAGGTAATGATTCGTAAGTATGTGATTTATCGTGATGATCTACTATATGCACTTTACTATCTAAATTTGACACTATATTTTTTGCTTCCTTTAAAACATTTAGTGTATTAATATTTTCAAACTCATCCTTAAAATTATCTTTTAACTGTTCATTGAAGATTTCTTTTGGTAAATAAATTCCACCGGTAATAGTGCCTGCCCAAGTATATTTAGATTTAGAATTTAAAGTAGAGGCAATATTACTTGCTAATTTTTCTAGATTTGTCAGCTCTAAAAAATTATTGATATTATCAGGATTCTTTTTAGAATATTCAGAAACGATAGGTTTGAGCATCTGATTAATCATGTAAAAATCTTCACCTCTATTATCACCTTTATCAAAAAGTTTTTGTGATATTTTCTCGCTTAAAATATTTGCCAATAAATTACTCTTAATATCTTGTTTATTTGCAATATTTTCATATAAAGGGTTCAATATTTGTAATGGAGAATTTACATGATTTGTAATATGTTTATATTGATTTGTTTTAGGAGTAGCTAGGTTAGTAACCATATTCATAGGTAGCGAATTGAGTTTTTCTATAATATAGTCTTTAACTGCTTGATTTTCTTCACATAATATATTTACCTGTTGAACAAATTCTTTTTTACTAAGTAAATTTCTTTTTTCTTCGGCCTGTATTTGTAAAAATACTTTATCAATTGCCTTATCAATTAATTTTGCTTGTTGCTCTTTAATTAGTTCAGGTGCTAAAGAAGGGATTGTCTTATTAAGATTGTAAGTATCAGTAAGTAGCATTAAATTATCAGGTAATTTAGCATCTGCTAAATTAGTATTTTTAAAATTACAATCTTTTAAAGAAGTTACTTTAGTTAAATCTGCATTTTTTAATGATATGCCTGAGAAGTCAATATTAGATAAATTACCTACTAATATAGCTCCCTCTAAGCTGCATTTTCCATTTTGTATTTTATTTAAGTTATTTCTAAGAGTCATTTCATCTATAGTTTTATCTTTAAAATCTTGCGATGGACTAAATACATCTTTTACTTTTTCAGTAGCATAGTTAAAACCTGCTTTTATAATATTCGGCAATTGTCCTTCAAAATAATTGGTTTTTTGAGCTAGATTATATATAGCACTAGCGGCCCCACGATAATTACTTTGTTCAACCTCTTCTATAACTTTAACTAATTCATCATGATGGTTTAACATTGATGGAAGTACATTATATAATTCTTTCTTATCAAGGTTATTTATACCTGGTATGTCCACTAAAGTTTTGTCTAAAATACTTGCAAATATTTCTCTATTATTGTTTAAATATTTTTTAATTTCAGGATTGTCTTTAGTTAAAATTATTAACTCTTTTGCCATTCCCGTATAATCACCTTTAATAAAATCTCGAAAAACCTTTTTTAATGATTCAGGTGTATCAAGTAATATAGGCATTATGCTCGTTAACTTTGTAATATCACTTGCTTCCAGACCATAATTTATAAGTTGTGGTTTTATAGTTTGGCTATTTTTTTCATCTTGTTCTAAAACTCCTGTAATTAAATTATCAAATAGACCTTCTTTACTTTGCTCTACTAATATATCTTTTAATTTAAATGAAGGATCATTAAGGGCAGAGATTATATTACCGGTTAAACTCATATAATCGCCTTTATTTAAGTCTGCAATAATCTCATGAGCAATTTCTGGCTTTGACATAACTTCGCCTACTATACTAAGCATTTGTTGATCAAAATTATATTCTTTTGTTATGCTTTGTATGCTAGGAGTATTTTCAATAATACCTAAAGCAATATTTGGTAAGATTGTTTTATTATTAGCAAAAAAACTTTTTAATTTATCATCACCCGCTACCATTTCTAAGGATTTTTCAAGAGATATCATTACACCTTGATTTGGAGCATGAAGAGGATCAAAAATCTCTTTTGTCTCAGGAATTTTATTTAATAAAGTAGGAATAATATCTAAAATTTTAAGATCAATTTTGTAGCTTTCAAAATGTGCTTTTAAGAAAGGTTTAGCTTGTTTTTTTGCTTCTTCTAAGAAACTTTCAATAATTAGTTGTTTTTCAGGAGATAACTTATTAAAACTTTTTAAAGTATTAGGATTGTTGATATTTTCAGCCAGTTCTTGCTTAAAATCAGGATGTTCATTAAATATTTTTAATAAATTTTTCTTTTCGGGTTTTTGTAATATATTATCAAAAGTTTTTATATAATCGCTTGGAAGTATTTCAGTTGCTCCGGTGCGTATATAATTCGTAATATCTTCGCTCTTGTCATTGAAGAATTTTTTGAAATTTTTATCGGTAACCAGCATATCTAAAGCTCTAGATGTCACTTTATTCCAGTCCGGTAGCTCTTGCTTTACTTCAACTGCAATTTCTTGAAGTTTTTTAAGTACTTTTTTATTTTTAAAACATTCTTTTAGTATTTCGAGTCCCTTTTCATCTAAAGCACTCTTATCTTGAAATTCTCTAAAGCCTGCATTTGCTAAGATTTGACCTATTTTAGGCAAATCGTCTGAATGTTTTTTTAAAAATTCCCATATTGGAGATTTTTCAAGAAGTGATTTTTGAAATTCCAGATCAAGATATATATTGGAGGATTTAGCAAGTTTGACAAGATTATAAGTATTTACAGGATTAGTTAAAACAAATTTTGCTCCGAGTAACACCGTTCTTAAGCTTATACTCTTTGAAGATGATAAGTCCTTAATTGCGCTCTTTAGTGCTTTATTAGCTTTAGAAGAAGATAAAACTTTTTCTACAACTTTTTGATAGTGTTTATTATTTGTAACAGCCATAAAATTATTCAAAATTTTTAAATATTCTAAATCTATTTTAAAAAATTTTTAAAAATAAAAATTAGGTATTTTTAATTTTTTTATTTTTGTTGTTAATACTGTATACTTCGATACAACATGTTCAGCATCCGAGGGCTTACAAAGACATGGCTGCCAATTGTTCAAGTTCTATCTGAGTATATTATTTAGCCTCCGCTTTTGGCGTCCATCTCAGTGAATACTTCTTCCCACGAACCGGTAGTCGCCGCTTTTGAATATTCAGTCGCTCTATTTTCAAAAAAGTTCGTATGCTCGACTCCGTTTAGCATTTCATCAAGCCAAGGAAGCGGGTTATGATTTACCAAATATACATCTTTGAGTCCTAGTTGCATTAAACGACGGTCAGCAATATAACGAATATATTGTCTTACTTCATATGCCGTTAACCCTTCAATACCGCCAACTTCAAAAGCAAGTTCAATAAAGGCATCTTCAAAATGCACAATAGCCGTACAAGATTCATAAATACGTTTACGTAAAGTTTCCGTCCAAATTTCAGGGTTCTCTCTTACAAAAGTCTTAAACAGAGTAATGATTGAATTAGTATGAAGCGTTTCATCACGCACTGACCAAGCAATAATCTGACCCATACCTTTCATTTTATTAAAACGAGGGAAATTAAGCATAATCGCAAAAGAAGCAAATAGCTGTAATCCTTCAGTAAAAGCTCCAAATACTGCGAGTGTAGTTGCTATATCTTCTTTGGTATCCACTCCAAATTGCTGTATATAATCATACTTGTCTTTCATTTCCTTATATTTAAGAAATGCTGAATATTCTACTTCCGGCATACCTACCGTATCAAGTAAATGTGAATATGCTGCAATATGTACCGTTTCCATATTAGAAAATGCCGATAACATCATTAATATTTCAGTCGGTTTAAATACTCGTGAATAATGCTTCATATAGCAGTTATTCACTTCAATATCCGCCTGAGTAAAAAAACGAAATATTTGCGTTAATAGATGTTTTTCCCCTGGAGTTAAGTTATACTTCCAATCTTTAACATCATCGGCAAGCGGTACTTCTTCTGGTAACCAATGAATTTTTTGTTGAGTGTGCCAAGCTGCATATGCCCATGGATATGAAAATGGCTTATATATTGGACTTGCATCAAGTAGTGACATAATTTTTCTTCTTGTTTGTTTTTATTATTTACCAGCATACTTTGTGGTATGACTCAAAAAAATACTCAATGTCATGCCTGCGAAAGCAGGAATCCAAAAAATAACCTTACTATATGTACATATACGATAAAATAAACATATAAAAAATAAGTTTTTTTATGTTTTACTGAATTCCTGCTTTCGCAGGAATGACATCGATTCTTAAGTTAATCCCATGAGCTTTTAGCTAGAAACCACATTAACCGCTATTACTGGCAAGCTAAGCATTCTTCGTAATTACCGGCTTCTGCTAGCTTATCGTTTTGTTTCTCTAAATCTTTAAAATCGGCTTTTAATATGTCATGCGACACTTTATCGGCGCGCTGTATTGATGTCGATCTACAATAATATAAACTTTTTACTCCTTTTTTCCAGGCTTTAAAATGAATATTATTTAAATATTTCTTACTAACATTACCTGGTATAAAGATGTTTAAAGATTGTGCTTGCGTAATGTAAGGAGTACGATCGCTTGCTAGTTCAATTAGCCAATTTTGATCAATTTCGTAAGCGGTTTTGAAAACCTGTTTTTCTGCTTCGGATAAAAATGTTAAATGTTGCACTGATCCTTCATGTGTTGCAATCGAAGACCAAACTTGGTCATTATTAAATCCTTTTTCTTCTAATAACTTTTCTAAATGTTTGTTACGCACATTAAAAGAACCGGTTAAAGTCTTTTGTACAAAGCTATTAGCAGCAAACGGCTCTATTCCGGGTGATGCATTACCTGCTATTACTGAAATTGAGGCGGTGGGTGCTATTGCGGTTTTATTGCTAAATCGTTCATTACTGCCTGCATCTAGAGCATCAGGACATGCTCCTTTTTCTTTACCGATTTCTATTGAGGCTTTATCAGCTTCAGCAGATATATATTCAAATATTTTTTTATTCCAAACTTTTGCCATCACCGATTCTATCGGTACTTTTTTTATTTGCAAAAATGAGTGGAAGCCCATTACGCCAAGTCCAACGCTTCGCTCACGCAAAGCCGAATATTTAGCTCTTGCCATCGTATTCGGTGCTTTATTAATAAAGTCTTCTAAAACATTATCAAGGAACAACATAATAGAATGGATAAATTCTTTATCATCTTTCCATTCTTCATAATACTCTAAATTTAAAGAAGAAAGACAGCAAACGGCAGTTCTTGACTTTCCCAAATGATCAATTCCCGTCGGCAATGTAATTTCGCTACAAAGATTGGACATTTTAACTTGAAGCCCTAATTTTTTATGATGCTCAGGGATAGATTTATTAACACTATCGATAAATAACAAGTAAGGCTCACCCGTTTCTATTCTAGTAGTTAATAACTTAACCCATAAGTCTCTTGCTCTAACTTTATTTACAACTTTTTGGGTAGCAGGACTAATAAGGTCAAAGTCCGTATTGTTTTCAACTGCTTTCATAAATTCATCGGTAATAGCTATACCATGATGAATATTAAGAGCTTTACGGTTAACATCCCCACCTGTCGGACGTCTTATATCAATAAATTCTTCGATTTCAGGATGATTAATAGGCAAATATACAGCCGATGAACCTCGTCTAATAGAGCCTTGCGAAATAGCAAGAGTCATAGAATCCATTACTTTAATAAACGGTATAATACCGGATGAATGACCTTTATCACGAATCCCTTCATTAATAGAACGAACATTACCCCAATAACTTCCAATCCCACCGCCGCGTGCAGCAAGCCAAACATTTTCCGTCCATAAATTTACTATATCGTCTAAGCTGTCATCGGTCTCATTCAAGAAGCATGAAATAGGAAGCCCCCTATCCGTTCCGCCGTTACTTAAGATTGGTGTTGCCGGCATAAACCACATTTTGCTCATATATTCATATAGCTTCTGAGCATGCTGTTTATTTTCGGCATAATAACTAGAAACTCTTGCAAATAACTCTTGAAAATCCTCACCTTTCATAAGATATCGATCTCGCAGAATAGCTTTACCGAAAGGAGTAAGTAAATTATTATGGTTGTTGTTTATAGTTATCTGAAATTTATTTTTTTTAAGCGTGTTCATTATAGGTACTAATGGGGTTGTAGGCGTTATTTATAATGCTTATTTTGAAAAATATGACACCATATTTAGTGTATAGAATCTTCACCTAAGTAGACACGAGAATAATAATTTATTCAATATAAATATTTATTTTTTTTTAGATTTTTGACTTGACACAAATCACTATTGATTATTATTTATGCTTTCTTAAGGCACACGCAGTCTTATCATGCGGAAGTAAGGCAACGTTGCGTGAATACCGCCCCGTCATTGCGAGCAGTCGTAGTACTTGCGTGGCAATCTCATGAAATAATAACAAATTCCTGAGTTTGCTTCGTTAATTACTTCGTAATTTCCTCGCAATGACGACTTGAGTATCCATGCAACAAGCCCTTATCTACGTTGAAATAATGTTAAAGGCATTCTCCATCACTCGTATTAAGACCTATTAGTGAAACCTCATCCTTATATTCAACAATAAACGATGAAACAAATTTACGTGGTGTGTCAGCTACTATCCAATCAACTTCTACAACATAATATCCTGGATCTCTGTCCGGAAAAGCTACTTCAATCGTTTTAGAAGGAGCCAATGTGTGATCCCAGTAAGGGAATTTATCAGAAAGTTCACTATAAATTTCTTCTCAATCATCGTGTTTCAGTCTGTATTCAAAGGTAAACTCTGCCTTTGTCAGTTGCACTATATAACCGCGAGTTTTATGTGACGCAATATAATCCAATTTTATTGTAAGCTTTTTCTCACCCTCTCATGGTATAGCAAAGTTTATCCAATTAAACGTTGGATCTTTTAATTCTGCTCTTATTTCTTCATTACCAATCTGTATCATCTGTACGCCCACCATTGAGAATATGCCCATCTAATGGTAGCGGTTCCCCTGTGACATCATTTCCAAAACGCTCATCACTTCCTTTGGCACTGTTGCAAATAGGGAATATAGTATATAAGGAATAGAGTAATAAATTGTTATAGATAAGCTTTATGAATATTTTAAGAGACGTCATTTTAAATACGACATAATAATATGGGCGGTAAGGTGG